>JBAXOA010000135.1:0-10558 GCA_037133495.1 Mariniphaga sp.
GGAAATTATAACCGGGACAAAAGGTTATGCTGACTGCAACGGTACCCTTTTTGACTTGAAGGGGAACCCGTTCTGGAAATATCCGTATCCCAAAGAGGGAGATAATGATCTTACCTGGAAAGTTAAAGATCCTTATGTCCAGGAGCATATTAATCTTGTAACAGCAATCAGATCAGGTAAAACCATTAGCGATGCGGAAGCCCAGGTTAACTCGACGCTCATTACTATAATGGGCCGGATTGCAGCTTACACCGGTAAAGATGTCACATGGGAAGAGATGCTCAATTCCAATCTTTCACTCGGACCGAAGCTTTATGTCATGGGTCCTGTTCCTAATATCCCGGAAACAATACCCGTAATTGGTGTAGAATCAAAGTTGATATAAACCCTCATTAATTAATAATTGACGATTAAATCCATTTTTATGAACCGACGACAATTTACAAAGCGTACCATGTTGGCGTCAGCTGCAATCACAGCTGCCACTCTACCCGGAATTTCAACCGTTGCAGCTCCGGTCAGCCGCGGTCTGAAAAAAGGGATCATGTGGGGATGTATTGGATATGGGACAACGATTCTTGAGAAGTTTCAGGCAGCAAAACTGGCAGGATTTGACGGGGTTGAAGTAATGAGTCATCTCGACAGGAATGAAGTGCTAAAAGCCCGGGAGGCTACCGGTTTGGTCATTCCCAGTGTCTGTTGTGCCATGCATTGGAAATTTCCTCTGTCAGATCCTGACCCAAAGGTGAGGGAAGAGGCTGTTGCCGCTCTCCGGCTGAGTCTTGAGGATGCCCATGTTTATGGAGCAGACACAATTTTACTTGTACCGGGTCGGGTAAGCGAGACGGTAAGTTACGATGATTGCTGGAATAGATCTGTAGCGGAGATCAAAAAAGTGATCCCGTTAGCTGAACAATTAAAGGTCAGAATAGCGATTGAAAATGTATGGAACAATTTTATGCTTAGCCCGATGGAGGCTGTTCGATATATCGATCAGTTCGAAAGCAAGATGGTGGGTTCCTATTTTGATTGTGGAAATATTCTTGTCTATGGCTGGCCGGAGCAATGGATAAAAATTCTCGGTCCCCGAATAGCCAAAGTTCATATTAAAGAATATAGCCGCAAAATTGCCGATAAACAAGGCAAAGGAGCCGGATTTGGAGTTAAGTTGCTGGAGGGCGATGTAAACTGGCCGGTCGTAATGAAAGCACTCGATGATATTGGTTATCATAACTGGACAACCATCGAACAGCCGGGTGGCGATACTCCTGAAGGATTGAAAGACCTATGCGATCGGCTGGCAAAAATTCATGCCAGCTGATTGGTATAAATTTAAAGGGGCGCCTTTCCCGGCGCCCCTTTAAATTTATAGTTTTCTGATCCAAATATTTCTGTAACTGATCGGATTGCCATGATCCTGAAGTGCAATAGCAGCCGGACCGTGAAATTTGTATTTCGGAATGCCGATATATTCTGTCGGACCCGACAGCTGAGCATTATTTTGAACAAGGACACCATTCTGGAGAACAGTTGCATGTGCAGGTGAAAAAAGTGTACTGTCTGCCTTAAATCTGGGAGCCGTCCAGATAACGTCATAAGTCTGCCATTCGCCTGGTTTTTTGCAAACATTTACAAGCGGAGGACACTGTTTGTAGAACGAACCGGCCTGACCGTTCCTGTATGTGCGATTCTCGTAATTATCAAGAACCTGCAGTTCATAACGATCCTGCATGAAAATTCCGGAGTTTCCGCGCCCTTGACTTTTGCTTTCAGGATCTACTATTTCCGGAGTACGCCATTCGATATGTAATTGATAATCTTCGAATTCCATTTTTGTTTTAATGCCTCCGCCACCTTTCACAATGGTCATGCAATTGTCTGCAACATTCCAAGTCGGGGCTTCTCCTTTGCCATTCGACCAGTTTTGAATCAATGACTCTGAAGTTCCATCAAAAAGTACAATCGCATCAGACGGAGCATTCGAATTATTTTCTGCCGGTGTTATTACCCTTATTTCCGGATCCCAAAATTCAGTCATCTCGGGTTTCATCTTTGCATTTTCGGGATTTTGGTTCTGTGCAGAAGCCGCGAAAGCACCCAGAATAAACATTCCTAAAAAAATTCTTTTCATTTTTCCTTGATTTTTTTTGAGTTATTTTAAAGTATAAAAGTATTATTATAATCCAAGATCAATCATTACCTGATCAATCTTTGCATCAGTCTTGGCCTCCACTGTGTAATACTCACCTTTTGAACCGAGCTTAGCCTGTACTTCGATGTAAAACTTAATCTTCGGTTCAGTTCCGGATGGACGTACTGAAACTTTAGTGCCATCCTTTGTGAAAAATTGCAGCACATTTGCGGTGATTTTCTGGTTTATTGACTTTTCGGCTCCTGTAATCAAATTTCTTTCTGTGAGGCTTTCATAATCTTTTATGATCGATAGTTCTGACCCTGACAATTGTTTTGGAGGATTATTCCTGAAATTAATCATCATTTGGTCGATCTCTTCAGCGCCACTCTTTCCTTTGCGTACCACATACTTCATCTTTTCTTTCGAGTACCCGTAAGTGAGATAGATATCCTGGAGCATCTCAAATAAAGTGCGCCCATTATCCTTTGCCCATGCTGCGATTTCAGCCATCAATGAACAAGAGCTAACCGCATCTTTATCGCGGACAAAATCGGCCGGAAGAAATCCAAAGCTCTCTTCACCACCACCAATATAGGTTTTTATACCCTCGTTCTCGCGGATTACTTCAGCAATAAATTTAAAACCGGTATAGCAGTCATAGTATTCAACACCATTGTCCAATGCAATCCTGGCAGCTAATTCAGATGTAACAATTGTCTTCACAACATATTCATTCCCTGTAAGCAGACCAAGTTCTTTTCGCCTGGTAATGATGTAATAAAGGAAGATAAGTACTGTCTGGTTCCCATTGACCAAAATAAATTCACCTTTATCATTTTTTATCGCGATTCCCAGTCTGTCAGCATCGGGATCTGAAGCCATTACCAGATCAGCATCCACCTCAATTGCTTTCTCAATTGCCAGCTTTAAAGCAGCCGGTTCTTCGGGGTTTGGGGAGATCACGGTAGGAAAATCCCCACTTACAACATCTTGTTCAGGGACGTGGATAATGTTAGTGAATCCCATCTTGGCCAAAGCCATCGGAATAAGTCTGACACCTGTTCCATGTATCGGAGTGTAAACGATTTTTAGTGCATTTTGATGTCTGATAGATTCCGGAGAGAGTGAAACAGACATTACTTTTTGAAGGTATTTCTCATCCATTTCAGCGCCTAAAATAGTGATATTTTCTTTAGGCCCATTGAATTTAATATCATCTGCCTTAACATTCAAAACTTCGTTGATAATATTAATATCATGAGGTTCAACTATTTGTGATCCATCATCCCAATATGCCTTATACCCGTTATATTCTTTTGGATTATGTGAAGCGGTGAGCATAATGCCACTTTGCAAACCGAGTTCTCTGATAGCAAACGACACTTCCGGAGTTGGCCGCAGATCATCAAAAAGGTAAACTTTAATTCCGTTTGCTGAAAAAATCCCTGCAGCCGTTTCAGCGAAAAAGCGACTGTTATTTCTGCAATCGTGACCTATTGCAACGCCTATTTGAGGCAAGGAGGCAAAAGCAATTTTCAAATAATTACTAAGTCCTTGGGTTGCAGCGCCAACGGTATAAATATTCATCCGGTTGGTGCCAACACCCATAACTCCGCGTAAACCGCCGGTACCAAATTCCAGATCACGGTAAAATGCATCGATTAGCAGGGTATTGTCTTCATTTTCAAGAAGCTGAATAACCTCCGTTTTCGTTTGATCGTTGTAGTTTCCTGTTAGCCATTCTTTGGCCTTCTGCAGAATATTCTCAGGTGTTTCGGCTGTTTTCATTTTTTATGTTGAATTAATTCGTTTCCAATTTATATTGCTTGATATCTAAATAAAGATTCAAATATAAACCCGATTTCTGATTAAAAAATAGATATTAATGAGTTTTATGGTAAATTAAGCTTAAATAAACAAATAATCGTTTGATATTAAAGGTATAAATCCTATTTTTGCGGCACAAAATAAAATAATGTCTAATTTATTAATTTTAAGATCAAATTGAATGAGTGAAATTAACGAAATCCCCGAAATTAACGAAGAAGCGGAGTTAGCGGCAGAAGTTTCTGCTACCCCTTCAGAAGAGCCGGCGGAGTTGGTTGCTGAGGTAATTGAAGTACCCGAGGCAGCTGAAGAAGCCGTCGTTGCTGAAATAGCTGTAGAAACAGTTATTCCTGAAATTATTGAAGTTCCCGAAGTGGTTGCAGCTCCTGTTGCTCCTGCAGTTCGGGTATTAAAAGAGACCTCAGCCAAAGCTGATGAAGATTTTGACTGGGATGCCTTTGAAGGAACCAAGTCAGTGAATAGCACAGCCACCAAGAAAGAGATGACGGATATGTACGACAATACCCTCTCGATCCTTCAGGAGAAAGAAGTTGTCGACGGTCGCGTAATCTCCATGAACAAACGTGAGGTTGTTGTTGATATCGGCTATAAATCAGACGGTATTGTTTCTGTAAATGAATTCCGTTATAACCCTGCGCTTAAAATTGGCGATCAGGTGGAAGTTTATGTTGAAACTCTCGAAGACAAAAAAGGACAGCTGACCCTTTCTCACAAAAAAGCACGTGCAATGCGCAGTTGGGATCGTGTTAATGCAGCGCTTGAAAACGACGAAATTATTACCGGTTTCATCAAATGCCGTACGAAAGGCGGTATGATTGTTGATGTGTTCGGAATCGAAGCTTTCTTGCCCGGATCACAGATTGATGTTAAACCAATCCGCGATTATGATATTTACGTGAACAAAACAATGGAATTCAAAGTGGTTAAGATCAACCATGAATTCCGCAATGTTGTTGTTTCGCATAAAGCTCTTATCGAAGCTGAACTTGAGCAGCAGAAGAAGGACATCATCTCTAAACTTGAAAAAGGACAGGTTCTTGAAGGAACTGTTAAAAATATCACCTCTTACGGGGTATTCATCGACCTTGGCGGCGTAGATGGTTTGATTCATATCACCGATCTAAGCTGGGGACGCGTTGCTCATCCTAATGAAATTGTGCAGCTTGATCAGAAGATCAATGTTGTTATTCTTGATTTCGATGATGACAAAAAACGTATCGCACTTGGTCTTAAACAATTGTCGGCTCATCCTTGGGATAACCTCAGCGCAGAACTTAAAGTTGGCGATGTAGTGAAAGGCAAAGTAGTGGTTATGGCTGACTATGGCGCATTTATCGAAATTGCTGCCGGAGTTGAAGGTCTGATTCACGTTTCTGAAATGAGCTGGTCACAGCATCTTCGTTCTGCACAGGACTTCCTGAAAGTTGGAGACGAAGTAGAAGCTACAATTCTTACACTTGATCGTGACGAGCGCAAGATGTCGTTGGGTATCAAGCAAATGAAGAACGATCCATGGGATAAAATAGAGGCAAAATATGCAATCGGTTCCAATCACGTAGCCCGTGTTCGTAACTTTACCAATTTCGGTGTCTTTGTTGAAATCGAAGAAGGTGTTGACGGTCTGATACATATAAGCGATCTTAGCTGGACTAAGAAGATCAAGCACCCATCTGAATTTACTGCTATTGGCGCTGAAGTCGATGTTCAGGTTCTTGATATTGACAAAGACAATCGCCGTCTGAGTCTCGGTCATAAACAACTGGAAGAGAATCCATGGGATGTTTTCGAAACGATCTTTACCGTTGATTCAGTACATGAAGGTACGGTGATTGATTTATTTGATAAGGGAGCAGTAATCTCATTGCCTTACGGCGTTGAGGGATTCGCTACACCTCGTCATTTGGTGAAAGAAGATGGCTCGAATGTTAAAATGGACGAAAAGCTGGAGTTCAAGGTAATCGAATTCTCCAAATCGGCAAAACGCATAATTCTTTCACACTCACGTGTATATGAGGATTCTAAAAAGTCTGAAGAAACAGCAAAGAAAAAAGCTACAGCAAAACAGACTCAAAAGGGTGTGAAGACGCTGAAAGATAACGTCGAGAAAACTACATTGGGCGATATCAGCGAATTAGCTGCTTTAAGAACTCAGATGGAAGAGAAAGAAAAAAGAGATAATTAAGTTGATTATTGATTGAGTAATATTTGATAATTTGAAGCTATGAATTATACCGTTCAAAAAGAGGCAAATTATTCCTGCATAAAAGTGGTCAGGGAACGTCTTGATAGTTTTATTTCCCCGGAATTAAAAGCAGAATTTGTGAAGCTGACTAATAACGGAGATTGTAACATTATCCTTGACCTTGCGGAGTGCAAATATTGCGACTCTTCCGGATTAAGTGCCATTCTTGTTGGAAATCGACTTTGCGAAGATACGGAAGGGACATTTATTATATGTAACCTGTCTCAGGGCGTCGAAAAGATGATCAAGATGGCGATGCTGGATTCTATTCTGCTGATAACGGCAGGAGTCGAAGAGGCAGAGAAATTACTCATCAAGAAATCTGAACTTTAATAAATATAAAACCCGGCCTAAACAACCGGGTTTTTTTATATTGCAAAATCGAAGCTTTTAGTGTAGGTTTGAAAAAACTTTGGATATGCTCCCTTTCTCTGTGACTATTTTAGGCAGCAGTTCTGCGCTTCCCACATCATCACGATTTACAACTTCTCAGGTTGTGAGTTTGAACGAAAAACTTTATCTTATTGATTGCGGCGAAGGAACCCAGATTCAGTTGCGCAAATTCGGAATAAAAGTCGGAAAGATTAATCATATATTCATTTCTCATCTCCATGGAGATCATATTTTCGGACTCCCGGGATTAATTTCAACGATCGCTCTTGGGGGTAAAAAGGGAGAGTTACATATCTACTCCCACTCTGAATTAAAAATAATGATGGATCATTTTTTGAAATTCATGAATGATTTTGTTGATCTTAAAATTATTTATCATCCTTTGAATTTCCGCAGCAGAGCAGTAATTTACCAGGATTCGAAACTTATCGTTGAATCGTTTCCACTAAAACACCGAATCCCATGCTGCGGATTCATCTTCAGAGAAAAGATCCATGAACTTCATCTGAGAGGCGATAAAATTGATTCTCTTAAAATTCCAATCAAAGACAGGGTTGCAATAAAAAGGGGAGCTGATTATCAGATACCCGGAGGTGTAAATATTCCCAACAAGGAGCTGACATTTCCTCCAGATCCTGCTCGTTCATATGCTTTCGTTACCGATACCGCATACCGAAAACAAATCATCCCTGTCATCAAAGAGGTTGATCTGCTGTACCATGAAGCAACATTTTCTGATGAACTAAGCGATCTCGCCTTAAAAACCTGCCATTCAACAGCAAAACAAGCTGCTGCAATTGCAAGCGAAGCCTGCGTAAAGAAACTGATAATTGGTCACTTTTCGAACCGCTATAAAAATGTGGATCCACTTATTGAGGAAGCCAGGGCAGTATTTCCAAATACTTTTGCCGCAAATGACGGAAGCAGATTCGAATTGTGATTCTGTATATCATTATTGAGCAGCCTGCTCTTGCTAATTTGATTCTTCATCGTCAAAAAACTCTTTGTTGAAATTAACAAGATAAAGTCGCTCTGTCGGTCGGGTGAATGCCGTATAAGCCCATCTGAGGTACTCACGGTCAATCATCTCTTCGGTTAAATAACCATGATCCAGAAAGACGGCTTTCCACTGTCCTCCCTGTGATTTATGGCAAGTTAAAGCATACGAGAATTTCACTTGCAACGCATTAAAGTATTCATTATCTCTAATCTTTTCCCATAAGGTCTTTTTGTTGCGTATTTCGGGATAATCCGCCGAAATTTCGTCAAATAACTTTCTTTGATCAGTTTGCGAAAGTGATGGAGTCTCCATAGTTAAAGTATCGAGAATGATTTTGCACTCAATTTCAATATCTTTATAATCAATGAGTCGTAGGGTGACATTCACAAAATGGAATCCATATTTTTCTTCGGACTTACGAATTTTCACTACCTCAGCGATGTCGCCATTGGCAATAAATCCGAGCTCTTCCGATTGTTTTGCCCAATGGTAATTGTTTTTTACACTCATTACCAGGTCCCCGGTCGAAATCTGTTCCTCGCGATACAGAACTGACCTGCGGATTCCTTCGTTAAACTTATTAGCTCTTTTATTTGATCGTGTCACTACAATAGTTTCATCGATTCCAAATTTATGATAACAACTTGAGATCTCTTCAATCAGATCTGCACCACCAATGCGGATAATATCATTAAATCCCGAAGTTTTTATTTTCCAGTATCCCTGGTGCTGCTCTTTTGTGAGCAAATTCCGGATCATTGTTGCGTTCTCAAGAATACCCGACTCCAAAGCCTGTCTGACAACCTGATCGAGTTCACATTTGATTACTTCAAGGTCGAAAAATCGTAATTCTTCCTCTTCAAGTGCAGGACTAATGCTGAAGCCAACAGGAGGTAGCTGAGCTGTATCGCCGGCAATAATTAAGCGGCAATTCTCTCCTGACATCACATATTCGATTACATCCGAAAGCAAGTAGCCGGAACCAAAGAGGTTTTGCTCCTGCGGCATATTTGAAATCATTGAAGCCTCGTCAATGATGAACATGGTATTGGTATGCAGGTTTCTGTCGAGACTGAATTTTCCGTAGCCGCTACTTACCGATTGTTGACGGTATATTTTTTTATGAATAGTCGTTGCCGGTTTACCAGAATACCTCGAAAGGACCTTTGAGGCTCTCCCTGTAGGAGCCAGCAAAATCGCTTTCATCTTTAAGGTGTCAAGCACCCTTACAAGTGCACTCAGGGCCGTGGTTTTTCCGGTGCCGGCATAGCCTTTCAGTAAAAAAACTATGCCTGAATGATCAAAAGTGATAAATTCAGAAAGTTTTTCTGCCATTTCTATCTGACAATCAGTTGGTTCGAATTTTAACTCTGCAATAATTAAATTAGAAATGAATTTTTTCAGCATGCGAGGCTTTATTTTTGTCAGATTCTTTAGCAAAGGTTTATCATTTTTTTTAAATTTGTACCATACGAACTGTTAATTGTAAATGAAAGTAACAAATGCGTGATATTAGTTTTATTGATAAGACTTTCGATAACGCTCAAACTCATTTATATCATTTATCCATCCAGATTAGTTTGGATGGATTTTATTTTGCGGTAATTGATATTCCACGAGGAAAATACGTTGTATTGAGCGGTCGCCATTTTTTTCTAAAACGACCGCGACTGCTTTTAAAACAAGTGCGTGAAGTCATCGAGTCTGAGGAGATTTTTAATTGCGACTTTAAAAGTATTGATATCCTTTACTCAACGCCAAAATTCACAATGATTCCACAAGCCTTTTATAGTCAGGGATTTTCAAATAAGTATTTATGGTTTAACAATGCACAAGAAAATGGTTTTGTTATAGGTGAGAATTTCTTTTCAAATGCCGAATGTTGGTATATTTTCGATATTCCTAAAAACTTAAACGACTATCTGGAAGTGAAATTTCCAAAAAGTTCGGTCAGACACAATCTATTTCCACTAGTGGAAGGTGTTCTAAGGCAAAATCGTGCTTTTCCTGACAGATGTCAGGTTCATGTGAATTTTTTCCGGGATATTTTCGAAATGGTTATTGTAAATGGCTCTAAACTAATTCAGTGCAATGTATTTAATTATAAAACGGAAAGAGATATTTTATATCACGTTCTTTTTGCTTTTGATCAGTTAAAGTTGTCTGCTGAGAGTACAGAGTTAATCCTTCATGGACAAGTGCCACAGGTTTCTCCTGTTTATCATTTGTTTAAAAAATATGTCAGGCTGACTGCTTTTGCCCGGCGCGATTCAACATTTCTGTATAGTTATACTTTTAGTCAATTACCCGAGCACTACTATTCTTCACTCTTAAGCTTATATAAATGCGAATCATAGGAGGTGATTTTAAGAGCAGGATATTCAGACCTGACAAAAATTTTAAGGCAAGACCAACTACTGATTTTGCTCGCGAGAATCTTTTTAATATCTTAAATAACCGGTATAATTTTGAAAATAAAAGTGTTCTTGATCTTTTTAGCGGAACAGGAAGCATTTCTTTCGAATTTGTATCGCGTGGCTGTCCTAACGTTACCAGTGTAGAGCTTGACAGGTTTCATTACAATTTTATCTGCTCTGTGATTGAGAAATTGGGAGTCAAAAATTTGGTTAGAGCGCTCAATACGGATGCGTTTAAGTTTATTTCGCGATCGCAGGAGCGATTCAATATTATTTTTGCCGATCCGCCATATGAATTGAAGCGAATAGCTGAAATTCCGGATTTAATATTCAACAGCACGCTGCTCAATGAAGAGGGATTATTGATTCTTGAGCATGGAAAGACGAACGATTTTTCCACACATCCTAATTTCCTGGAATTAAGGACCTATGGAAGCGTATATTTTTCATTTTTCATCAGAAGATAATTTATCACTAGTGTCTATTAATAATTGTTAAATACAATTCTAACTTACATATTATCA
>JBAXOA010000136.1:0-10405 GCA_037133495.1 Mariniphaga sp.
TCATTTGCTAAAGCTCAGGAACTCTCAAGAAAATTTCCTGCAAATTCATCTGTTGAGGTAATATTTGCAAAAGGAATCTACTATCTGCCTAAAACAATTGTGTTCACCGCTGCAGACAGCAAGCAATCCGGGTCTGCCGTTACCTATAAATCGGAAGTGGAGGGTCAGGCTATCCTTAGCGGTGGAAGTCAGCTGAATCTTAATTGGAAACCAGCAACGAAAGGAATGTTTATAGCCGAAGTCAACGGAGATCCTGTCATCGACCAGCTTTACATAAATGGTATACGGCAGAGGATGGCCCGCTTCCCCAATGCAGTAAAAGGAAAAAATGTCTTTGATACCTGGGAACTGAGCCACCAGGCAAAAACTGATCTTGCAAGTGATCCACTCGCACCTGAAAAAATTGCACAATGGAAAAATCCTGAAGGGGGTTATATTCACGCAATGCATTCAGCATTGTGGGGCGACATGCACTGGATCATCAAGGGAAAGAATACAGATGGCCAACTGAATTACGAAGGAGGATGGCAAAACAACCGGCCATCGAAAATGCATCCGGTTTACCGTATTGCAGAAAATATATTTGAAGAACTGGATGATCCCGGAGAGTGGTTTTTTAATGCAAAAGAGCACAGGCTTTATTATATCCCAGAGAAGGGAACTGATTTGAAAACAGCTAAAGTGGAGATTGTCCGTCTCAGACATTTGATTGAATTTTCTGGAACGAAAGAGAATCCTGTAAAATTTGTTCAGCTCAAAGGATTTATTTTCCGCCATGCCGCACGTACATTTATGGATAATAAAGAGCCGCTCCTTCGCTCCGACTGGACTGTTTACCGGGGTGGTGCAATAGTTTACAACGGCGCTGAAGATTGCAGCATTACAGATTGCGAATTCGATCAACTCGGCGGCAACACCATTTTCGTAAATAATTACAACAGGAGAATCACTGTCAGAGGGTGCTATATTCACAATAGCGGAGCCAATGGCATTGCTTTTGTCGGCGATCCGGGCATGGTGTACAATCCGATATTCCGGTATGGCAATCAGGATTTTTCAAATATCGGCCACACCCCCGGAGCAAAAGGTGATAATTATCCGGAGGATTGTCTCGTTTCTGACTGCCTGATTACAATGACAGGTCGCGATGAGAAACAAACCGCGGCGGTACATATTTCCATGTCGCACAAAATAACGGTCAGCCATTGCTCAATTTACGATGTGCCGCGTGCAGGGATTAATATAAATGAAGGAACTTTTGGAGATCACACCATCGAAAATTGTGATGTTTTTAACACTGTTCTTGAAACCGGCGATCATGGCAGTTTCAATTCCTGGGGTCGCGACCGTTACTGGACTCCGGACATCAGTGAAACAGTTTCTGAGATTGCAAAAGATTCCGGTTTGCCTTATCTTGACATGCTCGGGCCAAATATCATCCGAAACAGCCGGTGGCGTTGCGATCACGGCTGGGACATTGACCTGGATGACGGATCAACCTGGTACCGGATTTACAACAATCTTTTACTCAATGGCGGTTTGAAAATGAGAGAGGGTTTTAACCGCGTTGCCACCAACAATATAATCATTAATAATGGGTTGCATCCTCATGTTTGGTATGTAAACAGTGGCGACGTATTCAAAAATAACATCCTGTTTAAAACATACCAGCCTGCGATTATGGATAAATCCATTGCACGTGACGGGAAATGGGGCAAAGAACTTGACTCCAATTTCTTCGTTTCAAACAAAGAGGTAATGAATCGCTTTGCTCTAAATGGATGTGACAAAAATTCCGTCAACGGCGATCCGCTTTTTATCGATCCTGCAAAAGGTGATTTCAGGGTAAAGGAGGGTTCACCTGCACTGAAAGCAGGCTTTGTCAATTTCCAGATGGATCAGTTTGGCGTTATAAAACCCTCCTTAAAAGCCATTGCTAAAACTCCCGAAATGCCTGTTTTTGTGATTAAAACAGATGAGGAAAGGGAAAAGATATCTATCCGCACCTTCAAATGGATGAATGTAATGTTGAAAGAACCTATTGGTGACGAATTATCGGCGTTTGGTGTCAGTTATAATTCCGGCGGAGTTGCACTTACTATCGTTCTGCCGGGTTCAGCAGCTGCTAAGATTGGTTTTCGAAGCGGCGACCTTCTGCTTGAAATAAACGGTTTCAAAATAAAAAATATACAAAATCTGGCAACTCTAACCGGCACCAAAGCAAAAGTTGCCAAAAAGTATACTTTTCTAATCATGCGCAATCAAAGTGAGTGCAAAATAACTTCAAGAAACCCGTTACGGGATGTTGAAATATCGGACACAACTAACTAATAATATCCAGATGACTGATCTCAACATCATTTTCATTAACAGGCAATTAATATGTATCCTATGATAAAAGAATATTATTTGGTATCGTTCTATTTATTAAATTTGTAGAATCGATCACTAATAACACTACTCACCTTAATTTATTAATTATGAAGAACAGCGATTTGAAAGCTATGAGCCGCAGAGGATTCATAGGTAGTTCTACACTTGCATCGGCAGCATTCATGATTGTTCCTGCTCATGCTGTTTCAGGATTGGGGCACATCGCACCCAGTGACAAATTGAACGTTGCCGGCATCGGAATCGCCGGAATGGGTAAAGGAAATATTGCCAATGTTGCCAAGACTGAAAATATCGTGGCTTTGTGTGACGTTGACTGGGGAGAAGCATCAGGCAAGGTCTTTAAAATCTATCCCAAAGCAAAGAAGTATAAAGATTTCAGGGTGATGTTGGACAATCAGAAAGACATTGATGCAGTGATCATTGCAACCCCTGATCATACTCATGCCATAATCAGTCTTGAGGCGATGAAGAGGGGAAAACATGCTTTTACTCAAAAACCACTTACGCATACCGTTCATGAAGCAAGAGTGCTCGCTGAAGCGGCAAAAAAATATAAAGTTGCAACTCAAATGGGCAACCAGGGTCAGGCGGGTGAAGCCACGCGAAGGCTGAGGGAGATCATTTGGGATGGCGTAATTGGGCCCATTCGTGAAGTGCATGTCTGGACCGACCGGCCCAACAATGGCCTGTCAAAAATCTACTGGCCTCAGGGCGTCGGGCGTCCTGCTGAAACGCCACCTGTTCCTGCAGAACTGGATTGGAATCTCTTTGTAGGACCAGCACCTATGCGCCCATATAACCCTGCTTATCATCCATTTAAGTGGAGAGGCTGGTGGGACTTTGGAACCGGATCACTTGGCGATATTGGATGCCATTCACTCGATCCGATTTTCCGTGCATTAAAACTTAAATATCCTACCAGTCTCCAGGCTGTTTCAACCCTTGTCAACGAAGAGACCTACCCATCAGGTTCTATGATTCGTTATGAATTCCCCGCACGCGAAAATATGCCTCCGGTTACCCTTACCTGGTACGACGGAGGTCTTCGGCCAATGCGCATCCCTGAATTGGATGAAGGGATGCAAATGGGCTCAGGCGGAACTCTTTTCATTGGGGACAAAGGGAAAATACTTGATGATAAAATTCTTCCACGATCACTGCGGGAATCGTATAAGGTTCCGGTACCATACCTCCCCGCCTCTCCGGGTCACGAAGAGGAGTGGATACGTGCCTGCAAAGGAGGCGTTCAGGCAGGATCTGACTTTGAATGGGCCGGACCTCTTACTGAAACGGTACTTTTAGGGAATATTGCACTTCGGAGGGAACTTAAAGAAAAAATGAGCATGCAGTCTTTAAACTGGGATCCTGAAAAATTCGGATTTCCAAATCTGCCTGAGGCCGACAAGTTCCTCCATTATGAATACCGAAAAGGATGGGAGCTTTAAGTCATTGACTAGCTAAAACTTCGCAAGTCATAACATTACAGATAGCTCAGATTCGCACAGATTTTGCTGTGTTAATCTGAGCTATCTTCTGTGAATCCAAATATTTACTATCATTGTATTCCGCTATCCGGTGGTCTGCTATATCAGAAAAGAAATGAAATCAGCATAAATTAATCTAAAATGATGAGAAAAAATATTATATTATTTAGTTATACAAGTATTATTTTTTTGGGGCTTGCACTGCATACACAGGCGCAAATTTCGCCGGTAAATTTCGCAAAAGTAACCGTTAACGATAATTTCTGGACACCTAAGATCAATACTGTTGCGACTGTAACTTTAAATGCCTGCATCAATTATACAGAAACTAAAACAGGCAGAATACGAAATTTTGAAAAAGTAGCTGCTAAAAGCGGTAAACACGAAGGAATATTTTTTGACGATTCCGATGTATATAAAGCTTTGGAAGCAATCGCCTATTCACTGAAAAATCATCCTGATGCTGCCATCGAAAAAAAGGCTGACGAATGGATCGATAAAATATCCGCCGCACAACAACCTGACGGATATATCAATACCTTCTTCACCCTCACCGGTTTGGAAAATCGATGGACGGATATGGATAAACATGAGGATTATTGCACAGGTCATTTAGTCGAAGCAGGTATCGCCTATTTTAATACTACCGGAAAAAGAAAGCTGATGGATGTTGGAATCCGGATGGTGAAACACATTGATTCAAACTTTCGTCTAGCCGGTCGTCATTGGGTTTCCGGCCATGAAGAGATCGAGTTGGCTTTAGTGAAATTGTATCACGCGACAAATGAACAACAATACCTGGATTTGGCATCCTGGTATATTGAACAGCGCGGACATGGATATTATATGGGTGCCAAAAGAGATCCAAAATACGATCAGAACGATGTTCCTTTTGAAAATCAAAAGAAAGTAGCAGGGCATGCCGTACGTGCAATGTATTTATATACAGGCGTTTCAGATGTGGAAGCCGCCAAGAAAGAAACCAGATACCTGCCTGCCCTTCTGAGCATCTGGGATAATCTGGTCGGCAAAAATATGTACCTCACAGGTGGAATAGGATCATCAGGACAGAACGAAGGTTTTACTAAAGATTACGATCTGCCCAACGAACAGGCTTATTGCGAAACCTGCGCTTCGGTTGGCATGATTTTATGGAATCAACGAATGAACCTGATGACCGGAGAAAGCAAATATATCGACGTGCTGGAAAGAAGTTTATACAATGGCGCTCTTGCAGGATTATCATTAAGCGGAGACAAATTTTTCTATGGAAATCCATTGGCATCAAGCAATGGTTATTCAAGAAGTGAATGGTTTGGCTGTGCCTGCTGTCCATCAAATATCGCACGGTTGGTTGCATCATTAGGGAATTACATTTACGCTGCTTCTCCGGAAGGGATTTATATTAATTTGTTTATAAGTAGTAATACGGTGATTCCTGCCGGAAAAAATCAGATTGCTCTCTCTCAGAAAGGCGACTATCCATGGGATGGAAAAACAATTATAAAAATTTCGCCTGACACAAAAATCAAGAAAAAATTATTTATTCGAATTCCGGGATGGGCAGTTAATCAACCAGTACCCGGCGATGCTTATACCTACCTGAAACCGGAAAAACCGACACTTTCGATCAGGCTGAACAATGCGGAATCCAACTACACTATGGATAAAGGATATGCTGTTATTGATCGGGAATGGAAAAAAGGGGATGTAATAGTTGTGTCTGTTCCTATGAATGTTCAAAGGGTAATTGCCAATGAAAATATTAAGGAGAACAAAGGCCTTGTGGCTCTGGAGCGGGGTCCGTTGGTTTATTGCCTGGAACATGCTGATAATAACGGAAAAGCCATGAATATTATATTTCCTGATCATGCAGATTTTTCATCGTCATTTAATCCGGCATTGCTGGGTGGCATTACAACAATAAGTTCCAAAGTCCCGGTCATAAATGTTTCGGAAGAGGGCGAGTCAATCTCAACTTCTTCAAAAAATATAACTGCGATTCCTTACTATGCCTGGGCAAATCGAGGAGAAGGAGAAATGCAAATTTGGGTACCCCGCAAAGTAACTTCAATTCATCTGATTTCAAAATAAATCATATCTAACAGCTTATCTTATGATAACAAAAATATTAAGGCAGACTATTATTATCTTTTTGATTGTGGTATTAATAATTCAATGCTCTAAAAAACCATCTGTCGACATAACAGGAACGATGTTACATAATGCTGCATTGCTTAAGGTTGCACCTGCGTATATTCCTCTTCCTCCGGGTGCCGTTACTCCTGAGGGGTGGATTCGCGATTGGGCAAAAGATGCTGCAAACGGTATTACCGGTCACCTGGATGAATACTCCCCAACTTTTGAAAAAGCCTGGAAAGGTTATGGATTCAAAGCAATGGGATCAACTTCCAACGGTGGTGGCTGGCCTCTTGAACAATGCAGTTATTGGCTCGACGGCGCGATAAGGCTTGGTTACATCACAGGCGATTCAGCTTTAATAAAGAAAGCATCTGCCAGACTGGATACTGTTGTAGCTGGAGTTTTAAGAGGTGGTGAGACATTTATTTACTGGCTTCCCCGAAAAGCACTGATTGACAGCACGCAGGGGTGGGTTGAATTTAACAGCTGGGCTCATTCCCACATGGGTCGTGCACTTATGGCTTATTATCAGGCATCAGGTAAAGAAAAAGTTTTACAAGCTTTGACCAAAGTTTACCGGAATTATTCACTTCCCAGGTTAATCGAGCATTTCGGCGCCGTTTCGGGTTCAGTGAATATCGATCCGATGATGGACACTTATCTGCTGACCGGGGATACGGCTATTCGCAATAATATCAATAGTTTCGGTAATACGAAACAATATCAGCAGCTCTCTGACAACTGGAATGCCGGCAAACTTCAACCGGGTCATAATGTTATTTTTTATGAAAATATTCGCGTTCCGGCACTGCTTTATCTCTTCACCGGAAATCAAAATGATCTCAGCGCTACAACCAAGGCGCTGGATTGGGCCGAAAGTGCCAATTTACTCCCCGTCGGAATTGCATCGGGAGAAGAATTTCATGCCGGGATAGGTGCTACACGCAACATTGAAACCTGTGATGTGTCAGCCTCAATCAATACATTTAATCGTTTGCTGCAGATTACAGGTGAGGAAAAATATGCCGATAAGATTGAAAAAATATTCTTTAATGCTGCTCCGGCACCCGTCGCGAGAGACTTCTCTACCATGTGTTACTACCAAAGTATGAACCGGTACAGCAATCAGATTCCGGGCGAAGAACCTAAAGCTCCGGGAAAGGATTGCTTCAAATTTACAAAGCTTGGACATCCTGTACTATGTTGCGTGGCAAATAATTGCAGAATAATTCCCAATTATATCATGAATATGTGGATGGCCACCCAAGACCACGGACTGGCCGCAACGCTTTATGGCCCATCCAAAGTGAGAGCATTGGTTTCCAATAATATAACTACTGAAATCATCTCTAAGACAGACTATCCTTTCAATGAAACCATTCAAATGACTGTTAATCCCTCGCGATCAGCCGAATTTCCAATTTACCTTCATATCCCGGAATGGTGTACCCAACCGGTTCTTAAAGTGAATAGCGAAACCTGCAGAATAGAAAAACAAAATAGTGGTTTCGTAAAGATATTGCGGAAATGGAAAGAAAAGGATAGGATTGAATTGACACTTCCTATGACCGCAAAGGTGGTGCAAGGGAACGAGACTCCTTATCCTCAGATTTCATATTTTAACCACTACCATAAAATGGCAAAGGATACGACTATCAACAGCCCTTTTGCATGTGTTTTTTACGGACCATTGCTGTTTTCGCTGCCAATTCCTGACATCAATGCCGATCAGGAAGTACAAGGTGCAAAATTCAATTACGCACTGGATGTCAAACCTGAAAATGCCATGGAAAAAATTACTATCGGGCGTAAACCAATGCCAACGCATTGGAACTGGTCTCTCGACGCACCAATAAAGCTTACTGCCGAGGCTCGCGAATTTGAATGGAACCCAACAGAAAATAAAGTATTGCCGGAAAAACCGGTCGAAGGCGGCACTCCTGTTAAGATCGAATTGGTTCCCTATGGAACAACCAAATTCAGGGTCACAATGTTTCCGGTAACTGCCTTACGCCAGTAATAAAAAAACTAATCAACTAACAATGAAAGTATTAATCTCAATTCTGCTGTTTTTATTCATTGGGATTTCAGCCTCTGCACAGCAAACCTTGCGCTATACGATCAACCTAAATGGCACCTGGCAATTTGAGCAAACGATAAATGCATTTCCTCCTGCAAAATACACCCGTACAATTCCGGTTCCGGGACTAATCCATTTGGCTGTACCAAAAATTGAGGATTACGATAAATTTTTTAAACGTGCCGATAAAGTAGTTGCAAAGGATCAGCATAACCTTTATAATATTGATTATACCCCACGTTACAGCTGGTACCGCAAGACCGTTTTTATTCCAAAGGACCTCGATGGAAGTGAGGCGATGATCACTATTAAAAAAAGTCAGTATGTGACACAAGTTTATGTAAACGGATTTGATATGGGAACCTCTATGGCTTGCTACACTCCTGTTGAATTTCCTGTCACCGGTGCCTTGAAAATTGGTGCAGAGAACGAAATTCTGATCAAGGTTGGCGATCGCGTCTGGCTGCCTAGTGATGCTGCCGGAGGAACCGACAAGGAGAAGGAGCACTACCTTCCCGGTATCTGGGATGACGTGCTGCTCTCATTCACCGGAAAGGTCCGGATCAATCGTTTGCTGGTTTTGCCTTCCGTTGCCGGGAAAAAAGTTACGGTAAAAGCTCAGATTCGTAATTTAATTCCGGCTCAGATTTTCGTTGGCGACGCGATGACTGATTCCGCAACCCTTCATATCTCAATAATTGAAAAATCAACCGGAAATATTGCAGCAGAAAAGAGTATAAAATTTATTGCAAAACGTGATAATCTTTCAGAGGCTATACTCGAAATTCCAATTCCGAAATTCACAAACTGGTCGCCCGACAAGCCATTCCTTTATCAGGCGAAAGCAAGGCTGGAAAATGGGAAAGGGATCTCAGACGAGATTGTCAGACAATTTGGGATGCGTGACTTTACTCGTCAGGGGAAGTTCTTTTACCTCAACGGCGAGAAAATAATCCTTAGGGGTACCAATGTTACGCTTCAGCGGTTTTTTGAAGATCCTGACTGCAGTAACTTGGTCTGGGATCGCGAGTGGGTTAAAAAATTACTGTTTGATTATCCGAAGAAGCTCAACTGGAATATGATGCGCGTCTGCGTAGGAATCGCTCCCGATTTCTGGTATGATCTGGCAGATGAATACGGGATGATGTTTCAGAATGAGTGGCTCTACTGGCAAAATCATGGATGGGATGATCAGGTTCGAAAAGAATACACCGATTGGGTCTGGTCTGACGGAAATCACCCCAGCATTGCTATCTGGGATGCCATCAATGAAAACCGGGATAATTACATTGGAAATACACTGATCCCGGAATTAAAAAAGCTCGATCCTTCCCGAATCTGGGATGCCGGATATATGACCAGTGATCTAATGACTCAGGATGAAATGGATGAACCCCATCCCTATCAGGGTCCGATGCCATGGAAACCTTTTTCAAGTTTTGAAAAAAATCCCTATCCGCTTGGGAACCTGAATTTCAAATTTGATGTCATCCAAAAGATAGACGAAGCAGGAGTTCCGCAACTCATCAACGAGTATGGGTGGGTTTGGTTATGGCGCAATGGTACGCCCAGCAAATTGACCGTTGATTTCTACAAATACTATCTGGGTGCAGCGTCAACAGTTGCGCAAAACCGTGAATTTCAGGCATACTGGATGCAACTTGAGACCGAATGGCTTCGTAGTAATCCAAACGCGGCAGGAGTGCTCGCTTTTTGTTATCTTGCCAATAACTATGGCTATACCGGCGACTGGTTCATTGACAATATCAAAGATTTAAAACCCTCACCCACGCTCGATTGGTTCCGCCACGCTTTTTCACCGGCTGGAACCTTTATCAATCTCACCGACGAACGCTATGTCAAAAATGGCCAGCCCCATACACCGGGATCGACATTACTGTTCAACCTTGCCGGAATTAATAATCAGGCCAATGTAGCTAATGGTTTAGTGAAAATCAGGCTGATCAATTCTAAAGGACAATTTATGACAGAACAAACGATTTCAGTTAAACTGAATTCGTTTGTGCGAACAGATATTCCGGTCTTAATAACCCTTCCAAATGAACCAGGTGGTTATGTTCTGGTGGCTGAATTTACGCCTGAAAATGGATTCCCTGTATTAAGCAGAAGATTTCTGAAAATCGGTCAGACAGCTAATTACTCTTTTTACGAAATAAGTCCAATTCTTAAATGATCTCTGGTAACAATAAAATAAAGAAAAATTTACTTCTTAATTATTTTTAATGAAAGCATACCACTAGTGTCTATTAATAATTGTTAAATACAATTCTAACTTACATATTAT
>JBAXOA010000137.1:0-10302 GCA_037133495.1 Mariniphaga sp.
ACCCGGATGAAATTCAGGGGCAAAGAGGTGCTGAACTGGAGTCTTAATAACTATTGTGGTCTGGCAAATCATCCCGAAGTCCGAAAAGCCGATGCCCAGGCAGCAGCCCAGTATGGACTAGCTTATCCGATGGGTGCACGAATGATGTCCGGCCAAACAAGTATGCACGAAGAGTTGGAGCGGCAACTGGCCAGTTTTGTTAGTAAACCTGATGCTTACTTATTGAATTTCGGCTACCAGGGAATGATATCCATTATTGATGCCATCTGTGGCCGTAATGACGTCATTGTCTATGATGCGGAGGCCCATGCCTGTATTCTCGATGGTGTGAGATTACATATGGGAAAACGCTTTGTTTTTCAACACAACGATATAGAAAGCCTTCGGAAGCAATTAAATCATGCGACCACTTTAACTCAAAAAACGGGTGGAGGTATTCTGGTCATTACTGAAGGAGTTTTCGGTATGGCCGGCGATCTTGGTAAACTGGATGAGATTGTTGCATTAAAAAACGATTTCAGCTTCAGGCTTCTTGTTGATGATGCCCACGGCTTTGGAACTATGGGTGCCACTGGTGCCGGAGTAGGAGAACACTTTGGCGTACAAGACCAGATCGACATGTATTTTGGGACATTCGCAAAATCAATGGCAGGAATAGGCGCTTTCCTTGCCAGCAGCGAAGAAGTTTGCGACTTCCTGCGTTATAATATGCGTTCCCAGATATTTGCGAAATCTCTTCCAATGGCAATGGTCCTTGGTTTGCTGAAACGACTTGAACTGATCCGTACAGAACCCGAATTAAGGGAAAAGCTTTGGATAATCGTCGAGGCTCTTCAATCGGGTCTGAAAGCTGAAAACTTCGATTTAGGTGTTACCAATTCACCTGTTACGCCTGTCTATCTCTCAGGAAGTGTTCCTGAAGGGACCAATGTGGTAATGGATCTTCGCGAAAACTACAATATATTTTGTTCAATTGTTGTCTATCCTGTTATTCCAAAAGGTCAGCTGCTGTTGCGGCTTATTCCTACATCGGTTCATACCATTGAAGATGTTGAATATACCATTAAAGCATTCTCTGAAGTCCGGAAGAATCTCGAAGCCGGAAAATATGCCGGAACAAAATTCGCGCAGATACAATAAAAAGCTGAGTTTAAAATTCATAAGAAAATGCCTCTCATCTCGGAGGCATTTTTTATGTCAATGTCTTTCAGAGAGGTACCTCTCCGCATCAATGGCTGCTTTACAACCTGATCCGGCTGCGGTTACAGCTTGTCTGTAAACGTGATCCATTACATCACCACAGGCAAAGACACCATCAATATTTGTTTTTGAAGAATCACCGATCGTTTTAATATATCCCACTTCATCCGTATTTATAAACGGTTTGAAAATAGATGAATTAGGAATATGCCCAATAGCGAGAAAGAATCCGTCAATGTTGATCTTAACTTCTGATTCATCGGCTTCTCCCTTATTTTTAATCAGGTTAGCACCTTCAACAACACCATCTCCGAACAACCCTTTGGTTTGATGCTTCCATAAAATTTCAATATTCGGTGTTTTTAATGTCCTGTCCTGCATAACCTTCGAAGCTCTCAGCGCATCGCGACGAACGATCAGGTACACTTTTTTGCACAATCCTGCCAGGTAAATCGCTTCTTCACATGCGGTGTCACCCCCTCCCACTACCGCGACATCTTTTCCACGATAGAAAAATCCATCGCAGGTAGCACAAGCGGAAACACCGGAGCCGGCATATTTCTGCTCATCTTCGATTCCAAGGTACTGAGCAGTGGCTCCTGTGGCAATAATGACAGTATCAGCTTCAATTACTTTGCCGCCATCAAATGTAACACGGTGAACAGCACCTGAGAAATCAGCGGCTGTGGCGATCCCCCAACGAATATCAGAACCGAATCTCAAAGCCTGCGATTTAAGATCTTCCATCATTTCAGGTCCGGTAATTCCTTTGGGATATCCCGGAAAATTCTCAACCTCTGTAGTGGTCGTTAATTGACCGCCGGGTTGCAGTCCTTCATACAATACCGGATTAAGGTTGGCGCGTGCAGCATAAATGGCAGCAGTAAATCCGGCGGGACCTGATCCGATAATCAGACATTTCACATGTTCTGATACTCCATCAGCACTTATTTTCATTGGCTGGCTATCAGCGATATTCAAGGGTTTAAATAATTCCATTCAGGATTTTTTTATTATTCTTTCAAAGTTAATTAATTTTTCACAATGGCAATAATTGCTAGTATGAAACACCCATGAATCTGCGCTTCGCAAACACGAATAAAGATAACACAGGTGTTCCATCAGGCAATTAAAAAAACAAATTATCTTCTGATGAAATATTTCATAATTTTTGATATACGAAATTAATGCATCGCAGAAAATAAAACATGATTTACCGGCTATTGTTTATAGATTCTGAAAAAACTTTGAGGGAATTTAGCAACAGACTGGAAACTATTGAATCAATAAAACAGGTTTCCGGCCTTTAATTTTAAACCGGAACAGCCATTTATTCAATAATTGAGGAAAAAATATTAATTTTACAGCCGTGTCAAAAAGGCATGTTTAATTCGGGGTGTAGCGCAGCCTGGTAGCGTACTCGTCTGGGGGGCGAGGGGTCGCAAGTTCAAATCTTGTCACCCCGACGGATTGATAATCAAAGGGTTGGACCAGGTGGTCTGACCCTTGTTTTTTGGCCTTTGCGCCGTTTTTGCGCCGCTTTTGATATAGATACGCGGCAAATAATCAGTTTTGAACCAGCTTGATTGAGTAAATTCAGAAAATCGTCTCAACTTCATTGAGTTAGTTCGTTAAAAAATCGATATAATTTTCTGAAGTAATTACTTCAAAACGATAATTAGGATAGGCATCCACAAAAGACTTGGGAATTTTGGCCTGTCGTTTGGGATTCCATTTAAACTCATAAGCGTACAAAACTCCATCCTTCTCTTCCAACAAATCAATTTCTTGCTGAGTTTGGGTACGCCAAAAATAGATTTTTCTGTAATCCCGGGCATAGGAATTTCGCTTTACCCTTTCACTTACCATAAAATTCTCCCACAAGGCACCAACATCCTGTCTCAAAGCCAATGGTGAAAAATTATTCAGGATAGCATTCCGTACCCCGTTGTCATAAAAGAAAATCTTTCGTGTTCGCTTCAATTCATTTCTCAGATTGCGGCTAAATGAACTAAGACGGAATACAACAAAACATTTCTCCAGCAAATCAATATACTTTTCTATGGTCGCTTTATCCACTCCAATCAGCTGACTAAGTTCGTTGTAAGACACCTCCTGACCAAGCAGTAAAGCCAGTCCTGTTAGTAATTTATTTAGAACTTCAGGCTTTCGGATGTTTTGAAAGGCCAGAATATCTTTGTACAAGTAACTGTTTGTCAATTCCAGTAAATACTCTTGCTCATTACCCGGATTGTTTACAATATCAGGATAAAGTCCATAAAGCATTCGCCTTTCCAATAATCTTTGCTCTTCCGTTTTGCCATGCTCTAATACCAATTCGTGTATGGATATTGGGTACAAGTTGAATTCAAATTTCCGGCCCGTTAATGGCTCATTGATCTTGTTCGATAGTTCAAATGTTGACGATCCGGTGGCAACAATTTGTACATCTTTGATGTTATCAGCCATCAGCTTAAGTGTATTCCCAATATGGAGCACTTTCTGGGCTTCATCGATCATTACAATTTGATTGTTGCCAATCATAGATTGCAATTGAGTAGATGTGACATTTTCCAGCATCAAACGCATATCCGGTTCATCGCAGTTAATGAACATAGTTGGTTGAGATGACTCTTTTTGTATTTCACGCAGCAGCGTTGATTTGCCCACCTGCCTTGGTCCAATTAAAATAATCACTTTCCCTTTCCCAATCCGACTGGACAATTGTTCTTTAAGAATTCGTGTAATCATGGTCATCAATTTGGTTGTGAAAGTAGTAAAATATATTATAATCTCCAAAATAGATCTATTTTAGGGATTATAATCCCTAAATAGAACCTTATTTGGCGACTTCAAACAGCCGGGGAGGATATATCTGTTAGTTAAAGTTTTATTCACAGGATTCACTGCGCCTTGAGCAGTTATCATTAATTGCGCAGTTACAGGGGTCAATACTTCGGTAAATTTTAAGCGGCAATTTTGCCGTAATCCAATAGTTCTTTGACAATTTTTTGATTTTTTGGCGTGTTAGGGTTTATAAACATGCACATAAATCGTTCGAGCATCAAATTGCTGTTATACAATGTTTTATAATCGGACATTGAGAATGGTTTATCCCTGTTTGCGTGACGGGGACGTACGACCAACGATTCCACACCAATTTTTCAACGTAATGATACAATGAACGTGGTTGGGCATTATAACCCATTCCTCCAAAATGGCACGTTCGTTACAATTACCCATTTGGATGAATTCGTATTTTACAATTTCACCGTATGCCGATAATTTTATTTTAATAAATATTATTCACAAATCGACAATAATGTGAAAATAAACGCTTAAATTAGCTATTGGCCTTTCATACTTAATCAGGAATTTGAAAATGAAAGTAGAAAAAAAAGCTGATGCCGATTTGCAAGTTCTTCGTCATAAGGCTGAAGGTTTGGCGAAAAAAAAACTAAAAATTGATTCACGATTTTCTAAAGCCGATATGTTGAAACTCATTCACGAGCTTGAGGTGCACCAGATCGAGTTGGAATTGCAGAATGAAACGCTTATAGAGGCAAAGGAGCAAGCCGATATTTCTACAAGGAAATACATTGAATTATACGATTTTGCACCTTCCGGCTATCTCACTCTTTCCAAACAAGGTGAAATAGTAGCGTTAAACATTTGCGGCTCAAAAATGTTGGGGAAAGAGCCTTCGTATCTAAAAGACATGAGCTTTGGTTATTTTGTTTCCGATTGTACACGATTAATCTTTAATCTCTTTCTTGGAAGAATATTTAACAGCAACGTTAAAGAATTCTGCGAAGTGATTTTGTCAACCGAAGGAAACTTGCCGATTGCTGTCCACCTGAGCGGTATAGTTAACGAGACTGGAGTGCAATGTCTGATAAGCATAATTGATATTACTGAACGCAAGCAAGCTGAAGAAACACTTGAACAGGCAGAAATTACACATAATCAATTGAATGAGGAGCTTGAATTCCGCATTGGGGAACGAACCATTGAATTATTAAATATCACAATTAAGGTTGAAGAACGCGAACGCAACCGTTTCTCGCGCGAATTGCATGATGGACTCGGCCCCATATTGGCAACTGTTAAACTTTACTTCCAGTGGCTGGCCAAAACTAATAATGCTGAAAAGATAAAAATCATCACTGAAAAGGGCAATTATTATATTGAATGTGCCATACAGACAGCTCATGAGGTAGCCCTCGGTCTAAACTCGCAGAAATTTGAGAGTTTAGGATTCGTCAGGACACTACTTAGCTATACAGAAGCTTTAAGCGATGTCCAAAAATTAGCCATCAAATTCACATTTAATACCGATGAGAGATTCGGCTATTTTCTTGAGACCACGCTCTACCGGATTACTTCCGAGCTAATCAATAATACCATAAAGTATGCTCATGCAACCCGGGTTAAAATAGATTTCAACTACCGAAAAGAAATAAATCTGATTAATTTCTCCTATGTTGACAATGGTATAGGATTCGACTTTATGAACATTGAAAAGACCAGTAAAGGTTTAGGATTACTAAATATTCAACAGCGGATTGAAATGTTAAGAGGGGTGATAAGAATTGAATCATGTCCAGGAGCTGGAATAAACGTTTTCATTGAACTTCCGATCCCACAACCCGGGAATGATCCGAATCCAAAAAATTAAAAATTACACATTATGTTTAATAATACTAAAATAATCATCGTCGACGACCATGTTTTGTTTCGCGAAGGGATAAAACTCCTGATCGAAATAGAAGGGATGGGTAAGGTTATCGCTGAGGCTGAAAACGGTCAGGAGTTTATTAATTTGCTCAAGGATCATGAGCCTGACATAGTATTAATGGATATTGAAATGCCTGTAATGAATGGAATAGAAGCAACCGTAAAAGCATTAGCAATCAGACCTGCATTGAAGATTTTAGCGCTTACCATGTATGGCCAAAAGGATAACCATATCAACATGATCAATGCCGGAGCAATGGGATTCATACTAAAAACTTCAGGAAAACAGGATCTGGAAAAGGCAATAAAAATGGTATCCGGAGGTGAAAGCTTCTTCTCAAATGATTTATTGCGAGATATAATTGTAAATTTTGGGAAACAACCAAATAATAAAGTCAATCCGCAACATGTTAATTTACAATTTAGCGAACGGGAGCTTATAATACTACAATATTTTTGCCTAGGTTTAAACGCTTGTGAAATTGCAGAAAAGATCTGCAGAAGTATAAAGACAATAGAGGCTTGCCGCTCAAAACTTTTTCAAAAGACCGACACAAAAAACACAATCAATCTCGTTTTGTTTGCAATTAAAAATAAATTAGTTGAGATTTAGCGTTCTGTATGAATATTTTATATATAAACCCTATTTATTATTAGTGCTAACCCTAATAATAAATAGGGTTTATGTCTATGATTTATAGAGTTTAACTTATTGACTTATTGGTTTTTAATTATTAACTTCCGTTAAAATAATTTAACTAATATTCCTTACTAAATTCTATAAAATATGAAAACAAACAGTTGTCTTAAGTGGTTCATCACCCTATTTATGTTGCTGATGATTGTTGTGAACGCATTTTCACAAGCTCCTGTCCCACCAATCCCGCCTGCGCCCACAATTACCGGTCCAATGGATCCAGTTACAATGCTACCCGCTCCCCTGGATTTTGGAGTAACCCCCCTTCAGGTCTATACCACCGAGCCTGGGAAGACTAATTATGTTTGGGTAGTATCCTCTGCCGGCACTATTACTGCTCCAGCAGATCCAACAGTATCTAACTCAATCACTGTTACATGGACCAACCCCATAATTCAACAGACAGTAAGTGTTACTTATACTGATCCTCTTTTGGGTCTATCGGGCACCACAGTTTTTACTATCGCTTATGCACCTGTTCCAAGTGTCAAGGGTCCATTGGATTCACAAGGCCTGCCAGCCACCATTGGAAATGGAATTACTGCAAATCAGGTTTATTTTACTGTCCCTGGAATGACAGGATACAGTTGGTCAACATCTCCGGCAGGTTCAGTTGCCCCCGGAAATGGACCAGATCAAATTAAAGTTAACTGGAACAGTCCTGTCGGCCAACAGACCGTAAGTGTAACCTACACTGACCAATCAGGTTTATCAGTTGGACCAATTGTTCTGATTGTTAATTATTTTCCATTTCTGGCATCTATCGATCCCACAACTATCGCTCAGTTCATTACTCCGTTGCCGCATTTTGCTGCCGGCTTAAGGGTGAATGCCAAATCCGGTGGAAATCTTGTTATCCAGGCTGTTAAGGTTCAACAGGTTGCACTTCCTAATGGTACCGTACTTCCGACTGGAACAATTGGTGATCCGCTAACACCAAATGCAGGTATGGGTAATTATGCAGCGTACCGAATATCCAAAGATAACGGAACCACCTTTGGACCGGCTATGTGGCCTGCCCAGACCATTGAAGCACAGCAAGGCTTTCCTCTTACCGTACAGTATCAAAATGAGCTCGTTGGTGTGAAATATTCTGATTTCAATATTCTGGCTGACCAGACGCTGATGATGAACGGTTATGATGTCATCAACCCACTTACAGAACCCTACACGGGTGATATTCCGATGGTAGTCCACCTTCACGGAGGTGAGATGCCTTCGAACTCCGATGGTGGTCCAACAGCTTGGTTTACACCAAAATATGCAAAACTTGGTCCTGGATTTAAGTTTAATGCCTCTAGCCTTTCTACTTATCCGAACCAGCAGGAAGCCACTACACTATGGTACCATCCTCACGATCAGGGTTGCACACGTATTAACGTTTATACAGGTCTTGCCGGTTACTATTTTATAAGGGGCGCAGCCGAAGAAACAGCTAAACTTCCGGGTTGGTCTGGTGATGATAAGGTTCAGGAAGCTACCCCGGCTGGCAGAACTGCCACTTTTAATGGCACTAATACCTATCTGCCTGAAGTTGAAATTGCAATCCAGGATCGTATGTTTAATGTCAATGGAGAACTTTATTGGCCTGTTGCACCAACAAATCCTGATACTCACCCTTTCTGGACACCCGAATTTTTCGGTGATATTATGACTGTCAATGGGAAAGTATGGCCATACCTGAGCGTTGCACCGCGAAAATACCGTTTCCGTATGCTTGAAGGTTGCAATGCAAGATTTTTGAATATGTGGCTGATGAATCTTGCAACAGTACCCTCAACCTACGGACCTGTAATAACTGTAATAGGCACCGACGGAGGATTATTGGATGTACCGGCAGTATTGGATCCTGCTTTGGGGAAGACACTATTTATGGCGCCGGGAGAAAGATTTGACGTAGTAATTGATTTTACAGGTGTTGCTGCAGGTACAGTCTTCACCCTGATGAATGATGCAGCTGCTCCATATCCAACAGGTTCGCCCGTAACAGCAGGTACAACCGACAGGATTATGCAGTTTGTGGTCAACGGTACAATGTTAACATCAACAGGAACACCAGGGACAGACAAAAGCTTTTTACCCGCTAATTTAAGGACTGCCAATCCAATGGTAAAGCTGACCGATTTTAAAGGTAATTTAACTGGTGGTGTTACACCTCTTGTAAAAAGGCAGATTATATTAAACGAAGTAACTGGTCCGGGTGGTCCGGTAGCGGTACTCTTTAATAATTCACATTTCGACGCTGGAACTCCATTAGCCGGCCAACCTTTCGAATTTGGCGGACCTACCGAAATCCCACTTGAAGGTTCAACTGAGTTAATCTCGATTATAAACACTACAATCGATGCCCATCCTATTCATATTCACCTGGTGCAATGGCAGCTTGTGAGCCGGCAGGCTTTCAATACAGCAAATTATGCGGCTGCATATTCCGCTGCCTGGGCCGGAAATAGCAGTGGATATCCTATTTGGCCAGCTGGTCTTGGTTATCCAGGAGGTTCCGGATCTCCGCTTCCTTATAATACAATCAATGGGGATGGCGCAGTAGGAGGAAATCCTGCAATAAGCCCGTTCCTTACAGGTCCAGTTATGCCTGCAAATCCTGAAGAGATGGGATGGAAAGATGATATTAAGTCATTCCCGGGAGAAGTCGCCACTTATGTTGTTAGGTATGCACCTACCGATAAGCCAATAAATTCTGCAATGAAAGACCTGATATTCCCGTTCGATCCAAGTTTAGGCCCGGGTTATGTATGGCACTGCCATATTGTAGATCATGAAGATATGGATATGATGCGGCCATTGGTAATAATGCCCAATTCAATAAGGTTCCCTCAGATTTCTGCTCAGCCTGCACCTGTTATGGCTTGTGATGGACAGGCTGGTATTTTTTCAGTAAAAGCAACCAGCGTAACCCCGATCACTTATCAGTGGGAGGTTAGTCCTGATGGTGTAACATTTACTAAACTTGCAGATGGCCCTTCGTATTCAGGTGCAAAAACTGCATCTCTAAAAATTCAACCTGCAATACTCTCTCTTTCGACTACCCTGTATCGCGTTGTTTTGACCAATATTGATGGTGTTACAACATCCAACGCTGCATTGTTGACCGTCAATCCACTTCCTGTTCCTACATTAACATCGGATCCGGGAACAAGTATTTGTCGTTTGGCAATTGTTACCTATACGACTGAATTTGGCCAGACAAATTATGTATGGACCATTCCCGGGAAGTCAGGAACCGATTATGCCATACTTTCGGGAGGTACCAAAACAGCCAATAGTTTGAGATTGATATGGTTGTCATTGGGCAGTAAAAATGTTGGTGTTAACTATACAAATTTGAATGGATGTACCGCTGTGGCTCCTGTGCTTGCAACTATCAGCGTAGTGAAAATACTTCCAGGTATGCCAGGCAACTTTACGACATTTTCGGGCCGCGTTAAACAAGGACAGACTAATGTTATTTATACTGTGCCATTTATTCCCGATGTAACATACAACTGGACTTATTGGGGAAAAGGTGCAACCATTACCGGAGGAACAACAAATTCTGTATTGGTAAGCTTTTCGTCAACAGCTACCTCAGGGACCTTATTGGTTACAATATCAAATGGCTGCGGAATGAGCCTTCCGAGAGCACTTTTCATTATTGTGGATAAAGTCAC
>JBAXOA010000138.1:0-10008 GCA_037133495.1 Mariniphaga sp.
ACAGAATATTGCAAGACTTGGGCATTCCGCCTGACTTCTCCTGTGTCAACCCGGCACCTTTCAGATATACTCACCGCAGAACAGAGGACGGCTCTGAAATCTACTTCCTTTCCAATAAGCAAAACGCAACCGTTGAAGCAATTTGTAACTTCCGTATGAGTGACCGGAGACCTGAATTTTGGTGGCCTGAGACAGGACAAACTGAGAGACCCGCAATTTATTCGGAAACGAACAATGTTATCAGCCTGCCGGTCCGGTTGTTTGAATTTGGTTCTGTTTTCGTCGTATTTCCTCCCGAGAGCAGGCCAGAAGCTGACCGGATCGTAAAAATTGCCCACAATGGCACTGCAATCACATCAGATATTGGAAGCAAAATTCAGGTCAGCCGAAAGGATGGGAAATTTGAATATTTAATATCCCAGGCAGGACTTTACACCCTGCAAACGCTCAACGGCAAAGTTCTCAAGACAGAAATTGCCAAACTTCCGGAACCATTGAAAATTACCGGACCCTGGGATGTGGAGTTTACACCAAATTGGGGTGCTCCCCCGCGGGTGCAATTCCCGGAACTGACTTCGTGGAGCGACCATGCTGATCAGGGCGTCCGTTACTTCTCCGGGAAAGCAACCTATCTGAAAAAAATGATGATTACCGCCGATTTGCTTAAAAAAGACCGACTGTTGTTCCTGGACCTGGGAGAAGTTGAGGTTATGGCCATTGTGAAACTAAACAGGAAAGTACTGGGTATCCTTTGGAAAAAACCATTTAGGATTGATATCACAACCGCTGCACATGTTGGCGAAAACGCTCTGGAAGTGACAGTAGTCAACCTTTGGCCAAACCGGCAGATCGGAGATGCAAACCTTCCGGCAGACTGCAGCTGGTCTGACAGAGGCGAATTAAGGGAATATCCGCAGTGGCTTGTTGATGATAAACCGAGCCCAACCGGAAGGTTCACCTTTAGTATCATAAAAGTTTGGCCGAAAGATGCAGCACTGCGAAAATCAGGACTCCTTGGACCCGTAATGTTGCATACTTTTGCCAGGGTGATGTCGTAGCAATATTCATTAATCTATCCGGGATTATTTTGATAGATTTACATAATAAAATATTAAAATTAATCAAAAAATGACTAAAGTAGGATTATTTGGAATTAGCCTCGATACCTATTGGGCACAATTCGAGGGATTGCTCGGCAATCTGAAGGCATACCAGGAACAGATCAAAAACCGGATTGCCTGTTTCGGAAGAAGATGAAAATCAAACTTGTGTTAATATCTTTAGTTTGTCTTCGACGGGCAATTCGATCCAATTCATAATTTTAAATTAAGGGCATTATTATTTTTCTAATCCAGGCAGGTGCAAGCTTCAAGTCTGCAAGAATATTTTCTTTCGTGTCGTGTGACAAAGCCAATTTTATTTTTGCCAAATCTTCGTCTGTAGCTTTTTCGTTGCCTAATTCTTTAAGTGCAGAAACTACAAGCATAAGCACATCGCTTTTGTAGGCGAGGTTTTTAGGTACAACATGCTTAAATAATATTCTATGGTTATATATTTTTATTTTACGGGGTGCTCCATCCGTAAGAAAAACGGCATTAACTGGTATTTGCGTCGACAATCCTAAGGCATTTAGAGCATATACTCCTGTTGGAACTATGCGAGCTTTATCTCTATCAGCGATTGCCTTTGCAATTTCCTCTACGGAAGGGTACAACACGCCGAGCCCCAATTTTTTGTCAATCTTAGGAAATAGATAGATTCCGTGGGCAAGCCGTACCAAAAAGCCTGACTTTTCTAATCTAAACAGCGATTTTTTGACTGTTTCAGGATTACCGAAAGATGCAAAATCAGCTGCAAAATAAATTTTCCCCCTGCGTTTTATTATAATTGATTTTTCTATATCATTAACAGTACTTTGCATTGAAATATTGGATATTTGATTGTCCCAAATATACGATATATTTGGGACAAAACAATCGTGTGGATTATCGATTAAAATTAGTCCGAAAGCTTTCCCCCTTGTTCTACGCATTCATTCGGCAGGGCTAAGCAATATTCAGATAATTTAGATGCCGATACGAATTAAATTTTTGCCGTTAAAGATGATATTGGAACGATTTTGTTTGAGTTTAAGGTTCTTTAAAGCGATTTTAATGAAGAATTTATTTGGACGATTTACTAACCAATAAATGGAGTTAAATCTGTTGAATATTAATGCGATATGTTTATTTATGGACTTGTTAATGATGGAATAATCTTCAAACATATTTATTTCAGCGTATTTTTCAAGTATTAAATAAACATGGCTTAGGCTTTGTTTCTTAATGTTTTGCAGATTGTTAAGTGGTTGAATTTTGGAGTTGATTTATACGTTGGTGTGCAAATTGTGCACACACCCCACAAAAAAAGACGTTTACAAAAAGTATGTAAACGTCTTTTAGTCAATCAGTTGTCCTGTTAGGTCTCGAACCTAAACTCTTCTGATCCAGAAACAGACGTGTTGCCAATTACACCACAGGACAGAATCGCGGTTGGCCCGCCAAGGCTTTCCGAACCGGCTGCGCCTTTCTGGATGAATATCTCGCTTTGCCTTTTTTATTGTTGACCCGTCAAGGCTCGAACTTGAACTCTTCTGGACCAAAACCAGACGTGTTGCCAATTACACCACGGGTCAATCTTTAAAGTCTTATTGTTTAAGACGGCGCAAAAGTACTAAGTTTTTTTTTTCTGCAAACTGATCTGGAGTAAAATATTGAAGTCAATCTGTTTTTTTATCATTTTGGCGTTCTGTTTAAGCCCGAAAACCAGCCGGATGACAATAAAAATCGTAATTTTTAATTAAACTTTGCCTTTTAAAGATTTTATTTTGGCGCTAAAGGTTAATTAATGATAATGTTGAACCTCATCATAGGTGAGCTGATAAAGATTATTAATACCTTCGCAAAAATTTTGAGATTATCCTGAGCGGAAAATCCGTTCATGGCAAAAATATAGATATAACCTGTTAATAATATGATGACAAAGGGGTATAAGTTTTATAATACTGTCGTAGGATGGTTCATATTTCTTGTAACAGCAATTGTTTACCTGATGACAATTGAACCAACAGCCAGTTTTTGGGACTGTGGAGAGTTTATCACCACCGCTTTTACCCTTCAGGTAGGCCACCCCCCGGGCGCACCTCTTTTTATGATTATGGGCCGCCTTTTCACCATGTTTGCAAGCACTAAAGAACAGGTTCCGGTAATGGCAAACATTATGTCGGCTCTTGCCAGCGCATTTACGATTATGTTTCTGTTCTGGACAATTACACACATGGCACGCAAAATTATTGACAATAAAGCATCAGATCTATCTTCAGGTCAGATAATTGCCATTTTAGGAGCCGGTGCCGTAGGAGCCCTGGCCTATACTTTTTCAGATACTTTCTGGTTCTCAGCAGTTGAGGGGGAAGTTTACGGAACTTCATCATTATTCACAGCCGTTGTCTTTTGGTGTATCCTAAAATGGGAAAATGAAGCCGATGAAAAATTTGCCAATCGCTGGATTGTATTGATCTGCTATCTGATCGGACTTTCCATTGGTGTTCACTTGTTGAATTTACTGGCTATTCCGGCAATTGTGCTTGTTTATTATTTCAGAAAATACGATACGACCCGCAACGGAGTAATTATAGCCGTAGCTCTTTCAATGGTAATTGTCGCACTCGTAATGTTTTTATTTATCCCCGGAATTATAATACTGGCTCAATGGTTTGAACTGCTTTTTGTTAATGGAATGGGAGCACCCTATAATACAGGCGCCATCATCTATATTTTATTGCTTATCGCGGCTATTGTCTGGGGATTAAAATATACCATTAAAAAGCAACAGGCGCTTGCCAATACCATAATTTTAGGTTTTGCAGTAATGCTGATCGGGTATTCCTCCTACGCATTAATCGTTATTCGCTCATCCGCAAATCCTCCAATGGATCAGAACAATCCGGATAATGCCTTCTCTCTGCTTTCTTATCTGAACCGCGAGCAATACGGCAGCAAACCATTGTTCTACGGACAATATTACAATGCCCCGCTGAATACTGAAAATCCGTACAGCAAGGGATCACCTAATTATATTGAGCGAAACGGAAAATATGAAATCGCTGATTATAAGCAGAGTCCAAATTACGACGATCGGTTCTGCACTATTTTTCCGCGCATGTTTAGTTCGGGCGCTGATCATATTAAAGAGTACCAGAATTGGGCGGATGTCAAAGGGACGCCCATTCAGGTTACCAACCGGGAAGGAGAACCCGAACGGCTGATAAAGCCAACATTTACTGAAAATCTTACTTTCTTCTTTAGTTATCAGATCAACTGGATGTATTGGCGTTATTTTATGTGGAATTTTGCCGGTCGTCAGAATGATATTCAGGGGAATGGCGATATCTTAAACGGAAACTGGATATCAGGATTTAACGCTCTTGATTCGATCAGATTGGGGGATCAAAGTAATCTTCCGTCATCACTTGCCAACAACAGGGGTAAAAATAAATATTATCTATTGCCTTTGATCTTAGGATTATTTGGCCTTTTCTTCCAGTTTAACAGCGGAAACAAGGGGAACAAGGATTTCTGGGTTGTGATGTCATTATTCATCATGACAGGTCTGGCCATTTTGGTTTATCTGAATCAGGAACCGCTTCAACCTCGTGAACGCGATTATGCTTATGCCGGTTCTTTTTATGCTTTTGCAATTTGGATCGGGTTTGGCGTACTCGCTATTTATAAACTGCTGAACAAGGTATCTCCTGCAAAAATTAGTGCTATTGCCGCAACGACGATTTCTTTAATTGCTGTTCCTTGCCTGATGGCCAGCCAAAACTGGGATGACCATGACCGTTCAAATCGGTATACTGCCCGTGACTTTGGAAGTAACTACCTCCAGTCGTGTGCTCCAAATGCGATTATTTTCACCAATGGCGATAACGATACCTTCCCGCTGTGGTATGCTCAGATGGTAGAAGGAATCAGAACTGATGTGCGGGTATGTAACCTAAGCTATTTCCAGACCGACTGGTATGTCGATCAAATGAAACGCAAGGCTTACGATTCAGATGCTTTGCCTATAAAATTCGAACATAATGAATATGTTCAGGGTACACGCGACGTAATTTATGTCCTGGATCAGATCAAACGTCCTGTAAATTTGAAAGAAGCCATGGATTTTGTCAGATCCGATGAACAGGGATCAAAATTGCAGCAAGCTGATAATGCCTCATTCCTCCCTTCGCGACAGTTGTTTTATCCCGTTGATAAGGCAGCAGTTTTGGCTAATAATGTGATTGATCCCAAAGATGCCGATAAGATAGTTGCCAATCTGGACATCAAACTTACCGGAAATTACCTCACGAAAGATGAGCTGATGATTTTGGATATTATCGCCAACAATAACTGGAAACGTCCAATCTATTTTGCGATAACGGTGGGCCGTGATAAATACCTGAATCTACAGGACTATTTCCAGGCTGAAGGATTTGCATACCGGCTTGTACCAATTAAGACATCGGCGGCCAGCGGTCAAATTGGAAGTGTTCGTACAGATGTTATGTACAATAATATCCTGAATAAATTTAAGTGGGGTAATATGAACGATCCAAAGGTTTACCTCGATGAGAATAATATTCGTATGTCGATGAATGTACGGAACAGCTTTGTCAGATTGGCAGATGGATTGCTCGAGCAGGGGAAACGCGATTCGGCCATTGCCGTTTTGGATCGCTGCAACGAACTGGTACCCAACTCGAAAGTGACTTACAACTATTTCAACCTCCTGATGGTAGAATCCTACTATAAAGCTTCCCGAAATTTGAAGAAACTTTTTGTTGATAGTTTAGCCCGTGAAGTAAATGTTTACCCTGCAGCTTCTAAAAAGGCGAATGAAGTCGTGAAGATAATGGCCAATAATTGCGAAGAAGAACTGAAATACTATTTTACACTGAAACCGAAGTTTCGGGCATCAATTCAGGATGAGCTTCAGCGATCGTTTTATATTATGAGGGAGCTAAGCAATGTTGCCGGTCATTACGGCGAGAAGGCCTTAAGCGATGAGGTGGCAAAACGCTTAAATGATCTTCTTACCGTTTATCAGCCCGATTTGGCAGGACAGGGATTAAAAAAATAAGTTTTATTGTTAATTGGTATATTTTTTTTACTTTTGTTTCCATTGATAAAAAATAGCTCAGCCAGATAATCCTTAGAATGAGATTTAAACTGCAGGTTCACCTGCCGCATTATATTACGAAATGGTTCCCGTCAGCCTTGTGGAGGATGCCCGAAGATTCAAAAACGGTGTATCTTACATTTGATGACGGCCCAATCCCGGAGGTTACACCCTGGGTTTTGGACTTATTGCGCGAGAATAATATCAAAGCAACATTTTTTGCAGTTGGAGAGAACGTATTTCGTTATCCTGAATTATTTGATCAAATCATTGAAGACGGACATGCGGTAGGGAATCATACTTATCATCATTTACAAGGACTCAAATCCGATAACCGTACTTATTACAAAGATATTCTTCTGGCTGACAAACTTATTGGATCAAATCTGTTCCGACCTCCTCACGGATGGTTAAAAAGAGCTCAATACCGTTATCTGTCAGGTAAATATAAAATTGTGATGTGGGATGTTATCTCCTGCGATTACAATGTCAATATCACAAAAGAGGAGGTATTGAAGAACGTGCTTGATTTTACCAGGGCAGGAAGCATTATTACTTTTCATGACTCTAAAAAAGCCGCAAATCATCTTTACTGGGCACTTCCCCGTGCTATCGCCGCTTTAAAAGCTGAAGGTTATGAATTTGGTAAAATCGAATTTCCAAAAGTTCGCCGTCTCTTTTTCGCTCCGGCTTTTCAGCGTTTCCGCCGTTTCCGCAACAATCTCAGACAGTTCAGCCGCTGGGCATAATGCAATTGTCACTTACCATTACATGTGAAAAGAAAATTTGAATTACTGGCGCCCGGTGGTGATGTTGATGCTGTAAAAGCTGCAATTTTTGCCGGGGCCGACGCAGTATATTGCGGTCTTAATAAATTTAATGCCAGAAACCGGGCATCTAATATAAGCTTCGATGATTTACAGGGAATTTTACGTCTGGCACATCATAACAATTGTCAGGTTTTTCTGACTCTTAATATTATTATTGTTGAGCATGAAATCCCCGAACTGATTGGTTTATTGAATAAATTGGTTAATACAAGCATCGATGGCATAATCGTGCAGGATTTAGGAGTTCTTTATTTATTGGCAAAGTACTTTAAAAGTTTGAAAATACACGCCTCCACTCAGCTTACAACGCATAATGAAGGCCAGATTCACTTTCTTAATAAACTGACGGCAACCCGAATTAACCTGTCGAGAGAGTTGAATATTCATGAGATAAAAGGGTTGACTTCAGTCAGTCATCAATACAATATTTCAACCGAGGTATTTGTTCACGGGTCCTATTGTATCTCTTTTTCAGGCATTTGTTATATGAGTTCAGTTCATGGAGGAAATTCGGGAAACCGTGGAAGATGTAGTCAACCCTGTCGCGACAGGTACTTGACCACGCCCGCAGGTAAAGACTATCCGCTGAATCTTAAAGATAATTCTGCCTGGTTTGACCTCACAGAACTTTCTGATGCCGGGGTAGATTCGCTGAAGATAGAAGGAAGAATAAAAAAGTTTGATTATGTATATACGGTGGTGACTTCTTGGAAAAAACAAATCCAAAGTTTTTATAATCCGAATAATCCCCAACGCGACAATAGTTCTCTTTATAAGGTATTTAACCGCGATTTTTCAAACGCTTTTCTGAAAGGAGAAATTAATAGAGATCTGTTTATTGATAATCCGCGAGACCATTCCATTCAGCATCTTTCTGAAGTTCAGCCAATTCTTTCAGCTGATCAGCTGGAAAAAGTTCAACTGGAATTGTATGAAGAAAAAGAAGCGATAAAAATAGCGGTGGAAAATAAGATCAAACACCTAAGTGTTTCAAAAGTGCCTTTAGTTATTGATATTTCAGGCGAATATGGTACACCCTTAAAGGTAACGGTAAAAACACCTGATGATTCATTTGTTGTATTTTCAGAAATTGATCTTGAGAATAAAGGCATAGAGGCTTTAAATTATGAGATGGTTTTCAGGAGGCTAAAAGCCATAAATGATACCCAATATTACATTGAATACCTTAGCCTGAAAAACCTTGGCAACGATGTTTATCTTCCGTTTAAAGAGCTTACCGCGATAAAAAAGAGCGTATTGTTCATCCTGAATGGATCAAGAGATGCTATCGATCCGGTTCATGTGCCTGTTTTGAAGAAATTAAACGGAGCTAAAACTGAACCCGCTCTTTCATTATTAATTTCCGCTAAAAAGGATTTGTACCTTTGTAATGAGACCACTGCGGCGATCTGTTTTCAGCTTCCCGATTGTTTTAAGAATGAGTATTCTGAGCTTACCGACCTTTTTATCAGGAACCCGAAATTAATCCCTTGGTTTCCATCTGTTTTAATAGGGGAGGACTATACGGCCGCGGTGGAATTTCTTCGGCAGGTAAAGCCTGGGCTTATTATAACAAATAATACGGGCATAGCGTATGAGGCTTATCGGCTGGAAATTAATTGGATAGCAGGGCCCTTTCTCAATATTGCCAATTCTTTTAGTCTGTTATGTTTAAAGGAAACACTGAATTGTTCGGGTGCATTTATCTCGAATGAATTAAGCCGGATTCAGTTGCAGGGTATCAGGAAGCCCGACGATTTCAGGCTTTATCACAGCATTTATCATCCTGCGGTATTGATGACCAGCAGGCAGTGTCTGTTTCATCAGGTTACGGGATGTGAAAAAAATAAAATTGATGATTCATGTCATTTGTGTGAGAAATCATCATCAATTACAAATTTAAAAAATGTCACTTTCATTATTGAAAAATCAAGAGGGAACTATCATACGATCTATAATTCAATTAATGTTCTGAATACCGATGTTGTGACCGATGTTCCGGATCTCTTTTCTGATTTTCTCATTGATTTAAGGGATATTGAAACCGAAACGAAATTAGCTGTTTGTAAATTAAGCGTAATCAGGCTATTTGAAAATCTTTTAAATGGAGATTCCGGTTCAAAGATGGAACTCGAAAAAATTATTCAACCCACCACAAACGACCAGTATAAAAAAGGAATCTGAGGGTTATGTACCTCTGTTAAAACTGAATGACCCTTTTGGGTTGGATTGGGCGATTTTCATTCGTTCTTGGGAGTGTAATCTGAACTTTTTCTGAATGTTTTTACTTTGGTGGCTAAAATCTACAAATTGTCTCTTTTCTCAAGAGATAAAGAGACGTGAATATAGCAGTTGCTCTCATAATAAGCCAATACAAGGAGGACTATGATAAAAATGCCGCGGTAATGGACATCATAGTACCTCATTTCATCGGTGAATGCATACGAGGATATCTGTTAACATTGCTACCAACTGACTGTCCTGATTTTTGGGGAGTATTATAGTTGATAACAATCTCTGACTTTGAACCGAACGAAATGTAAAAGGGAAAATATTATTCCTATTTTTGTGCGAATCGTACAGTATATTTGTTAAACAAAAAAATTCTGGTTCATATGAAAAGTATTCTTTGCCTGTTCGTTGTGGCTGTGCTTTTAACGTCGTGCAATACGAAACCTAAAGCGCCTTCTTATGTTATTAATGGTAAGATTATTGGTGCCGATGGTAATACTTTTTATCTTCAGAAAAGAGAGGCCGGGAGTTTTGTCATACTCGACTCTGCTGTTTCGGTAAAAGGAGAGTTCAAAATACAAGGTGGTTCCTTAAAATGTCCTGAAAGAGTTTATCTGTCTCAAAAAGACAAAAAAGGAAACGTTGCTTTTTATCTCGAAAATTCAGCAATATCAATAACAGGGTCGGTCGATTCATTGGCGAATGTAAAAGTAGCAGGTTCAAAAACACAGGATGAATACAT
>JBAXOA010000139.1:0-9681 GCA_037133495.1 Mariniphaga sp.
AATGCATCACCTGCAGATGCACTTGTCAGAGCAGCTGCAGTAGTCATAGCACCTGAAGGAACTTCAGAAAGGAAGTGTGTACAGGAACTCATGGTAAGTGCCGCTGCTGCAAACAATACAGTATATTTTCTGAATATATTGTACTTTATATTATTAAATTTCATATCATTAATATTTTTAAAATTTATAAACCAATATTAACTCCAAAAGAATATACCGTAGGACGCGGATATTGATATTTATCTACGTTAGGTACTACACCGTCCAATTTGTCAGGTGAACTGCCTTCAGGATCGTATCCTTTTACACCAGTAATTACAAAGAAGTTTTTAGCATTTACATACAGTCTCAGTTTTGAAAGACCAATCTTAGCCAAAGTAGCTTCTGCAAAGCTGTAACCAAATGTCAAACCGTCACCTCTGATAAAGGAACCATCCTCAATCATGTGGGTATCGGGATACGACTGATAGTAAGCACCACCGTTCCCCGGACGAACCTGGGCAATCATTGCAGTCTGGTAATCAGGACGCCATGCATCTATGATGGTGTTTTTACCACCTGAAACCAACTGGCGGTCTTCGGCAGACTCATTGACGTTTGCTTTCTGAACTCCCTGTACAATGCGGATATCCAAAGATGCATCCCATTTCTTATAATGGAAAGTATTGTTGAATCCTACCGTATATTTTGGGAAAGCCTGTCCAATAATAACACCGTCGGATGCAAGATTGATGATACCGTCATGATTGGTATCCTGGTATTTCAAGTCACCTGGAAGCATACCATAACGGGCAGCTGCTGCAGCTTCGTTGGTTCCCCAAACACCCTGACGGACAAGACCGAAGAAAGAACCGATAGGCTGGCCTACTCTCCAGATTGAAGTTCCGTTACCTGCACCTGAATTCCTGATCACGTCAGCACCTGTAGGTCCTAATTTTGTGATTTTGTTCCGGTTCATGGTTAAGTTCACGTTGGTTGTCCAGCTGAAATCTTTACCTCTGACGTTATTGGTATTCAAGGTAAATTCCCAACCTTTATTCTCAACAGAACCAAAGTTTTTCGTAATTGAACCTGTTGTTGTTGACAAAGGAAGCAACACGCTAAGTAACATGTCTGAAGTTTCCTTTTGATAGTAGTCAACGTCTAAGTTAATAACACCTTTAAGGATACCGAGTTCAACGCCGATATCAGACTGGGTGTTGGTTTCCCATTTGAGGTTATCGTTTCCTACTGAAGTTGGAACAAGACCTGTATTGGCAACACCACCTAAATAGACGGTAGAGGTACCAAGGTAAGTCTGAGACACATAACTACCAACTTCCTGGTTACCGGTTTTACCCCAGCTTGCACGAAATTTAAGGTTAGAGATGAGATCAATGTTCTTTATGAAATCTTCGTCAGAAGCTCTCCAGCCAAAACCTGCTGATGGAAAGAGACCATATTTGGAGTTTGAACCAAATTTCGAAGAACCGTCATAACGTGCGGTCAATGTAAGGAGGTATTTGCCTTTGTAGTTGTAGTTTCCACGGGCAAAATACGAGTTAAGGGCACTTCTTACATCAGAACTTCCAACACTTGGACGGGTAGCAGCTCCTACTCCAAGATTTGAAAACTGGTAGAAGTTGTCGAAGAAGTTAGAGTTATTGGCAGAGAAATATTCATTTCTGTATTCTGACCATGAAATACCAACCATTGCGTTGATGGAATGATCGGTACCGATTTTTTTCGCATAATTGAAATAATCCTCATTCTGCCAGTAAACAGCTTTGGTTGCGTCGATGGTTGCACTACCTCCGATGGCATTGAATTGTTTACCGTTGTAGGTATCGTTCTTCAGGTTGTTGATGTCGACTGCAAAGTTTGATTTGAAGCTAAGGTCTTTGGTGATTTTAGCGTTAAAAACAATATTTCCTGTAGCCTGATCATTTAACTGGAAACCATGTTCCTGATCGAATTTATAATTAGGAGTGTACCATTGTTCTCCAACATTGAAGTCGGCATTCGAAGCCCATCTTGAAGCATACACGCCAAGTGCAGGATCAGCAGGATATCTTACCGGTAATATAGCCCAGACTTCAGCGGTATTTCTGGTAATATTATCAACGTCGCGGGTTGTACGTTTCGATTTTGTGATCATTATCTCGGTGCTCATGTCCAACCATGGAGTAATTTTAATATCACCATCCAGTTTTCCTGAATAACGATTATTGTAAGAACCTTTCATCAAACCATTGTCGCGGCTCTTTCCTACTGAAAGAGAGAATTTTGCATTTTCATTACCACCTCTGATACTGATTTGCTGACCATTGGAAATAGATGGACCATAAGCCTGAGATTCCCAGTCGGAATTATAGATTGGAGCATAGGAATTACCGTCTTTACCAATCAGTGGCATCACATAGGCACCCGCAGTAACTTTTTTGAATAACCAGGGCATTGTGTCATAGGTTGATCCTGTACCGGTTGCACCACGGAAATCCTTTGAACGGTCGATGGTTTTACCGGCAACGGTGTATTTGTTACCATTGGCCATTGCCTGCTCATACACATACATCATCTGGTCGGCATTCAAGGTATAGAAATGCCTCTGCATGCTGTTTGAAGTCATGAAAGTGGTCAATTCAACCTGTGTTTTACCGGATACACCACGTTTAGTAGTGATCAGTACAACGCCGTTGGCGCCACGGGCACCATAAATAGCGGTTGCAGATGCATCTTTCAATACGTCAATTGACTCAATATCATTTGGGTTCAATGTCATCAAAGCATTGGCAACACCAACGATTCCGTCAACAACAAACAACGGGTCATTACTGGTATTCAAAGAGTTGGTACCACGGATACGAATCAACGGGGCGATACCCGGCGAACCACCACCCTGATCAACAATCTGGACACCGGCAATCTTGCCTTGCAATGCTGTTCCAACATTGAAAGCAGGTTTGTCCATCAATCTTTTGGCGCTCACTGCTGCAACAGAACCGGTCAAATCCTTTTTCAGGGCTGTACCGTATCCGATAGCTACAACTTCTTGAATGCCAATAGTTTCTTCGGCTAGTTTAACATTGTAAACTGATTGTGCATCAATCGCCACATCCTGTGTTACCATTCCTACGAATGAGAATGTGAGGGTTTTAGCTCCTGTGGCAGGTAATGCCAAAGAGAATGCTCCGTTGTTGTCAGTTATTGTACCTACTGTAGTACCTTTAACAACAACTGAAACACCTGGAAGTGTAGCTCCTGTCTGATCACTTACCTTTCCCGAAATTTTTCTGCCTTGTTGCTGGCTTGTTTCAAGCATGCCTTTTAAGTCCGCGGCGGAAACGGAGATCATGACGAATATAATAAGGCCGGCTGTTAGTTTCATTATTCGGATTGTCTTCTCCCACCTTTGCTGCGAATGGCATAGCAAATCATAAATTTTATTCATAATTTTTAGCGTTTTTAAGTTTAAAATTGGAACTGATCTCTACCAGTTTCTATGACTAAAATCAGGGAATTCCTATTATTGGAAGTCCTTTACTCTTTCATAATTTTGTAAACGATGTCGCGCCCCTCCTTTCTGTTTTTAATTAAGAACCCTTGGTTAGTAAAAACTTTTTCTTCACCGGATGCACGGTAGTTTTCATTTTGTTTACACTCATTTTCAAAATAAAAATGAGTGGATGTTAAACACTTACTATTAAGCGCATTGAGATGTATTTCTGATTTATTTTCTGATGCAGCGGGTCAGTCAAATACTTATTTTCCGGGTACAGTTAATGATTCACCCAATCCAATAAGTAGTAAAGAATAATTATCAATCGTGAATTTCCTGTTCTCAGAAAAAAAGCATTGATACGAATATTAATTTTAGTTGCTAGTTGACATGCCGAAATTAATTTAAATAACCAAACGATCAGCAAAAAATGAAAATAAATGTGAAAAAATGTTACAAAAAAATTTGCACCCCCCGTTTCATGGGATTGTATTAACTTTACGATATAAAAAAAATTTGATTATGATCAAAATTACTGGCCTTATCTTCTTATTAATCACCATTGTGCATTTTCCGCTAAGTGCACAAAACAATCGGCTTGATTATCAAAAGAAAAAGGAAGCAGCAAATAAAAACGAAACCTTTAAAGGGTTTATCTTTCCATCGCACGACAGTCTGCTTCATGTAAACCTTCGTGAAATAGAAATTATCAGCCCTTTTCAGTTCAAAAACAAGAGACAGGAAAAAAAATATAATCAACTTGAGAAAAATGTTTTAAGAACCTATCCACTGGCTTTGATTGTTGGCAGTGAAGTGAATCTGGTCAATGCGGAGCTTGACAGCATCTACAACGATAAATCAAAAAGAAAGAGCTATATTAAATGGTATCAGCACTATGTCTATAAAACTTACATCGATTCACTCAAGGCACTCGATCTCGAACAGGGTCGTCTGCTTCTCAAACTGATTCACCGTGAAACAGGCAAATCGCCGTATGAACTCATTAAATCCTATCGGGGAGGACTGAATGCGATGATCTGGCAAACCGCAGCTTTTACTTTTGGGGCAAATCTGAACGCGGGTTACAATGCTCAGGATGATGCTATGATCGAACATATTATCCGCCGGTACAAGGCTGGTGAATTTCAATAAGAAGTGCTGGCTGTTTGTACATTTGAAAATGATTTAATCCATAAATGTGTCATAGTGATAATTTAAGTCGAATGCAGACGAAAAAAAGGGTATGGATTTCGCGATTTATTTACTATTTTCGCAGATAAAGTAAGGGAATTATTAAATGACATTTGATTAACTATCAAAATACCAGGTATCATGGATCTCTCAATAAAACTTCAAAGCAACAATCCAATTTTCGACAATTATTTGTCATGTCTTCCAACAAATCTCACGCACAGGGATATGTTAACGAAATATGAGAAAATCCCAACCTACATCTATTCCGAAAGTTCAGAAGCATCGGTTGCTGTGGCTGCTGAAATCGCGGAGATGATTCTGGAGAAGCAGAGAAAAGGTGAGTTTTGTGTTTTGGGTCTCCCAACAGGGTCAACTCAAATTGGAATTTATGCTGAACTGGTTAGATTGCATAAGGAGGAAGGGTTAAGTTTTAAAAATGTGATCTCTTTCAATCTTGATGAGTACTACCCTCTCTCGTCGCATTCGCTGCAGAGCTATCATCAGTATATGAGGACACACTTATTTAATCATATTGATATTCTGCCGGAAAATATTCATATCCCGGACGGTACAATCATCCTTGAAACAGTGCATGATTATTGCCGTGACTACGAGAAAAAAATTGCTGATGCAGGTGGTTTTGATTTGATGTTGCTGGGCATCGGCCGCACGGGGCATATCGGGTTTAACGAACCGGGTTCGGGCCGTAACACACGAACCCGGATTATCACACTTGATTCGATGACCCGTCAGGAAGAGGCGAATCAGTTTCAGGGATTTGGAAATGTTCCCCGCCGGGCTATTACCATGGGAATCGACACCATTCTGGGTGCACGAAAAATCATTCTGGCTGCCTTTGGCGAGTATAAATCCAAAGTAATTCAGAAAGCCGTCGAAGAGGATCCCGACAGTCATGTTCCCGCGTCATTTATACAATTGCATAACAATGCCAAATTCATACTCGACAGTGGCGCTTCCACACAACTGATCAGAATCAAAACACCATGGCTTTTAGACAGTCTGGACTGGACAGACGACCGTTTAGTACGAAAAGCTGTCTTATGGCTTTGCGGCCAGACCAAAAAGCCGGTTCTGAAACTTACCGGCAAGGATTACAACGATTACGGATTAAGTGACCTTTTAGCCATCGCCGGTGCGCAATATAAAATCAACATTAAAGTTTTCAATGACTTGCAGCATACGATAACCGGATGGCCAGGAGGTAAACCCGGAGTTGAGGATACTTTCAGACCGGAACGTGCAGAACCAGCACAAAAACGAATCATTATTTTCAGTCCTCACCCCGACGATGATGTAATTTCGATGGGCGGCACATTACTCCGTTTGGTAGAACAAGGACATGACGTTCATGTTGCTTATCAGGTATCGGGAAATTTTGCGGTCTCGGATGAGTATGTAACCAGGTTTCTGGATTTCCACCACGAATACATCGACTACTACGACTACAACAATTCAAAAGCGGAAGAACAGCAAAAAAAGGTGCTCTCTTTTATCAAAAATAAAAAAGAGAATATGATTGATATTCCCGATTTAAATAAGGTAAAGAGTCTGATCCGGAGAATGGAAGCACGGTCGGCTTTGCGCTATTTCGGAATCCCTGACCAGAACATTCATTTTCTTGATCTTCCATTTTATGAAACCGGAATGAAATTAAAACATCCGGTCGGCGAAGCGGATGTCGATATCATCATTAATCTTCTGGAGGATCTAAAACCACACCAAATGTTTGCTGCAGGTGATCTGGCAGATCCGCACGGCACACACCGGGTTTGTCTGGATGCCATACTTATTGCGCTTGAGCAGGTGAAAGAACAGGAATGGATGAAAAATTGCTGGGTCTGGCTTTACCGCGGAGCTTGGGCGGAGTGGGAAGCCCACGAGATTGAGATGGCCGTTCCGATCAGTCCTATCGAACTCTCCAGAAAACGGGAAGCAATTCTTCGTCATCAATCGCAAAAGGAAGGTGCCATGTTTATGGGTGAAGACGACCGCGAATTTTGGGAACGGGCCGAGCAGCGAAACAGAAGTACTGCCAGATTATACGATGAACTTGGGATGGCTGAGTACGAAGCGATGGAAGCATTTGTAAAGTACTATCCTTGAGAAAAAGGGTTCCGCGATTTGTAATCGCTTTTTTTAAACCGCGATTACAAATCGCGGGACCCGGGTTTTTGCTTCAAGCTTAAAATGCATCCTATAATTGCCGGCAAGATGTTACATTTGCATTATGTTACAATTCAAAATTATAAGTAATATCCTGTTTGCTTGTGCATAGAATCTTTCGTTTGTTAGTATTGCTGCAGATTTTTACCGTCACAGCTGGTCTGGGCGCCAATCCTTCCAACAAGGAATTTCGGGGAATATGGATTGTAACAGTCAACAATATCGACTGGCCATCGGCACCCGGTCTTCCGGTTGAAGTTCAGAAAAGAGAATTGAGCGAATTGATTGAGCGAATTGAAAAGCTGAATCTAAATGTAGTAATCTTTCAGGTAAGGCCGGCCGCCGACGCATTTTATCCTTCCGACACTGAGCCGTGGTCCATTTTTCTTACAGGAAGGCAAGGGTTTCCCCCCTCCTCTTTTTTTGATCCGTTAGCTTACGCGATTGAGTTGTGCCATTCGAAAAAGATGGAGTTACACGCCTGGTTTAATCCCTTCCGGGTACGTAATCTTGGATATTACAAACTTTATCCGGGTAGTTTTGCCGCCAGAAACCCACAATATACTTATGTCTATGACAATAAGCTGTTCCTGGATCCCGGTTTTCCACAAGTAAGGAATCATCTTATTAAGGTGATTATGGAAGTAGTCCGAAAATACAATATCGATGCGGTACATCTCGACGATTACTTCTATCCTTATCCTGTGAAAGGGAAAAAAATTCCCGATTTAAAAACTTTTCACAAATATGGAAAAACCTTTTATCCCAATAAATTAAATGACTGGCGCCGCGATAACATCAATCAATTCATTGCAGATCTTCACGACAGCATCAAAACGGTAAAGCCGGCTTTAAAACTGGGTGTTAGTCCGTTTGGTATCTGGAGAAATAAACGCGAAGATCCCAATGGTTCACCTGGAGCCAGGGGTACTACTTCGTATGACAATTTGTATGCCGATGTTTATAAATGGCTTTCAGACGACTGGATTGATTATATTATTCCACAGTTGTATTGGGAGCAAGGAAACCGTTTTGGCGATTTTACTGCAATGGCCAAATGGTGGAATGACCATAGTTTCGGGAAACCACTCTACCTCGGGCAGGCCTTATACAAATCGACAGGAACAACTAAAGTTTTTGCAAATCCCAAAGAAATCAGTGAGCAGATTGCCATTTTACGCAAATTCGATCATGTAGGCGGCTTTGCCCTTTACAGCGCGTCGCATCTTGCCAAACTTCCGGAAAATAAACTTAATGAACTGAATTTAAGCATCTTACCGTTAACAATAGAACAGCCCGAACAGGTTGCTTCTGTCGTGATTGCGCAGAAAGAAACGCACTCCCGCCTTCCGGGAATTATTCAGGATAAGGTATTGATGGCAGATAAAAATGATATTTCGAAATTGATCAGCACAACTTATCTACCCCTGACCGACAGCACATTATCAGTCCCTGAACAATTCAGCGTGATCAAATCCCGTGAAGGGTGGCAGTTGTCGTGGAATATCGCTTCACCGGACAAAGTGGTTATGTATAAATATACAGTAATGATTTTCGAACGGGTAAATGGTGGAGGCTATCAGAAAAAAGTACTAAAAACGACAGAGGATCACCAATATCTGATTCCCCGAAAATCGGCCTTCAAACCCGCAAAAGTTCTCTTTGCTGTAGTTTCGGTTGATCAAAATGGTTTTCAGAGTGCTTTTCCAGATCTTTTTAAGATCAGGGGAAACAGAATTATCCCGGTAACGAAACACTAAAAAGCCGGAGGATACCCCGGCTTTTTAATGCAGAACTTATTTTGAAGGGAATTAGTCAGCTTCGTTATAAGCAATTTCGTCGTGTTGCGTGATATCAAGACCTGCTACTTCCTCATCGTCAGTAACACGGATACCCAAGGTTTTTTCAACCAATTTAAACAGGCCGGCAGTGAGTACCCCCGAATAAACAATGGTTACGCAGACTGCTATTAACTGAATTCCCAGCTGTTTCAGATTACCCGAAAAGGCACCGCTGTAAGCCGACTGAATTACAGGAGTTGCAAAAAGTCCGGTTGCAATAGCGCCCCAGATTCCTCCGATGCCATGAACACCAAAAGCGTCGAGTGAGTCATCGTATCCCAATTTTCCTTTTACCACACTGACCATGAAGAAGCAGAATACGGAAACGAGCAAACCGATAATAATTGCACTACTCACATCGACAAATCCTGCCGCAGGGGTAATAGCCACCAATCCGGCAACAGCGCCAGTTGCAATTCCCACGATTGTAGGCTTTTTATTGATAAACCAGTCGAGCAGCACCCATGACACTGCTGCCGAAGCGGCAGCGATATGAGTGACCAGAAAAGCGTTTGCAGCCAGACCGTCGGCAGCCAGACCGCTTCCTGCGTTAAATCCGAACCAGCCAAACCACAATAAAGCGGCTCCAATTACCACAAATGGGATGTTATGAGGCGGAGTGATATGCTGGCCTTTGGGTAATTTCCGTTTTCCAAGCATAACTGCCATTACCAAAGCTGCAATACCGGCATTGATATGGACCACTGTTCCTCCTGCAAAATCAAGAGCGCCAAGTTTAAACAACCAGCCATCGGCAGACCATACCCAGTGGGCAACCGGATTATAAACAAATATCGCCCACAGCAGCGAAAAAATTAAAAATCCCCGAAATTTAATCCGTTCAGCATAGGCACCGATAATCAGCGCCGGTGTAATCACGGCAAACATACCTTGGAACATAATAAAAACAAGATGGGGAATACGTTCGGTAGCCTGAGAGATATAATAAGGACTCACTTCGTTAATCCCAATACCTTTGAGAAA
>JBAXOA010000140.1:0-9606 GCA_037133495.1 Mariniphaga sp.
CTCAAGGTTTCAGACCCTCAAGGTTTTAGAAACCTTGAGGGTCTTGTTTTGTAATAATTTAACAGACCTTGAAGGTTTCAAAAAACCTTCAAGGTCTTGTTTTTCAGATTGTTCTACAGGACTTCCACTGCAAATTTTCCTTTGCCCTTCATCCTCCCAAAGGGTTCAGGATACAATCCATGCTGAGAGGCTAACTCTAAAAAGTCCGATTTCCCCTCAGCTGTAACAGCCACCAATAATCCGCCACTGGTTTGAGGATCACAAAACAGATGCTTCTGATCATCGTTCATCGGTGAAACTTTGTGTCCATAACTATCAAAATTTCGGAATGTACCACCTGGAAAAGTTTTTTGTTCCATATAAAAACCAATATTTTCGATCCGGGGAACTTTATCGGTATAAATCTCAGCACTTAGATCACTTCCGTCGCACATCTCAATCAGATGACCCAACAGCCCAAATCCTGTCACATCTGTCATAGCCGTTACACCTTCCAGTTTACCTAGATCTTTGCCTATTTTATTGATAGTCAGCATTAAGTTGCGTGCTGTTTGCCGGTCTTCTTCCTTTAAAATGCCCTGCTTTTGTGCAGTTGACAAGATTCCTATTCCCAATGGTTTTGTAAGGAACAGTTCGCACCCTTCTGTTGCAGAACAATTTAGCCGGATCTGATCTTTTTGTGCAATTCCCGTTACAGCCAGTCCGAAGATGGGCTCCGGTCCGTCAATGCTGTGACCACCTGCAATCGCGATTCCGGCCCGTGCACAAGCCTGCTTCGCTCCTTCAATTACCTGACCGGCAATTTCGGCCGATAGTTTATTGACCGGCCAGCAAAGAATGGCCACTGCCATAAGAGGTGTGCCCCCCATCGCAAAAATATCACTTATTGCATTTACAGATGCAATTCCACCAAAGTCGTATGGATCATCAACAATTGGCATGAAAAAATCAGTGGTAGAAATTATCACCTGATTATTGCCAATGTCATAAACGGCGGCATCATCAAGCGTGCTATTGCCAACAAGCAGAAAAGGATCGGGGAATTCAGTTTTACATTGTGCCAGTATTTCATTCAGAACTTTAGGTGATATTTTGCATCCGCAACCTGCTCCATGAGAGTATTGCGTAAGTTTTACGGAATTACCATTGTGCATATTTTAATAATTATTGATTGAAAAATTATTAGTCGTAATTGTGCTTAAAATTATTCAGAACTATTATTGAACATCTGAGAAGTCTCTTTTATTATTATTTCAGCATTAGTTACAGGATTTCCGTTGGGAAGTTGAATCACTGTAGTTATTTTTTTGTATTTGTCCCGGCTGTACTGATAGGTTTGATCGTAATATTCGAGTAATTTATCAGCTACACTTTCGAGGTCTTTTTCGTGATAACATCTTAGAATATCCTGCATACGCAAATCTCCCAGTCTTTTGACAATACTTGTTATCGCATTTTCCATCGACTCTTCCGGAAGACTGCCATATTCAGCAACAAGCCTTCTTATCCTTTCACTTCGAGGTATCAGTATCTCAATATTTTGTGCAGCATTCATCCGTTCCCACAGAGGATCAGGGAGAAAAACCCGTCCGATTGTCTGACTTTCACCTTCGATCCAAATCCTTTTTGATAAGTCAAATTTCAGAATTTCATGAAATAAATTATTCTGAAATTGTTGTGTCGTTGGCTGCACTTCCTGTCCAATTCCTCCAAAAACAGAACCTTTATGATTTGCAAATCCTTCAAGATCTATAATTTGCTCACCAAGTAAGTTTAAAGATTGAAGGATGTCTGTCTTTCCGCTTCCGGTATAACCTTCAATTACTATTAAATGCGGGAGTTTACCTGATTTTTCAAGTAAATAATTCCGATATGTTTTGTACCCTCCTTGCAAGATAAAGCATTCTATTCCAACTCTTTCAAAGAGCCAGACCATGCTTTCCGATCGCATTCCTCCACGCCAGCAATGAACCAGTAATTGTCCTGATTTGGCTAATTTAAGTGCAGTTCGTGCAAATAGCGCCATTTTAGGACCAACTATTTCAAGTCCCTTTTCTACCGCCGGTATTCGTCCCCGAATTTTATAAATAGTTCCAATAATTGCCCGCTCATCGTCGTTAAAAACGGGTATATTAATTGCTCCGGTAATATGCCCTTCAGCAAATTCTCCCGGCGATCTCACATCAATTATCGGAAGCGATTTGCTTAAAGCCATAAATTCTTCAGCAACAAGAATTTGCATAATTATTCGGTTAAATCAATAATTTATTTAATAGGTTGCCAAAGATACAAAACCAATTTTAAAGTGGTCACATTTTTTTAAAAACCCAATAAATTGCTTTCTTTGAAGATTTTCATTCTTATTCAGGTGAAAAACTTGATGTATATTTGTGTACGTAAATGTCCGTCCGTTTAAAAAAAGTAATTTCCCTAATGAAGAAATTCACAGTCTTAATTATTGATAATAGTGGAGAGAATAGTATTTCTCTTCAGGAAATTCTGGTTGCAAATGATTTTGAAGTTAAAATTGCTCCTACAGGTCAAGCCGGTATTCAACTATTAATGAATGAACTAGTTGATTTGGTTTTTATTTCTGCGGAATTGCCTGGTATAGATGGTCTTACAACTTGCATAACTATTAAATCAAATCCTGAATTCAAAGGCATTCCTGTGATTTTCATTATTGAGCCTGGTGATTTAAGTGCTATTAAATCAATTTATGAAACCGGAAGTGATGATTATATTTTAAAACCTTTGGTTTTGAGTGAGTTGCTAATGAAGGCAAGAATTCACATCGAGTTAAAATATAGTCGTAAGATGGCGAAAAATATGAATCAAATGCTCGAAGCAAAAGTTGCTCAACGAACTTTTGAACTGGAAGATTCAATGCAAAAATTGGTACAGGCAAAAAAGGAGCTTGAGATACTGGCAATTGCCAAATCTGAATTTCTAAACCTTATCAGTCATGAAATCAGAACCCCTCTCAACGGTATTCTGGGAAGCCTCGCGTTGATTGGCCGTTATAATTTTTCGGATGAGGTAACCCGGTATTTTTCGCTTTTAGACACATCGGTCAGGCGGCTTGAGAAATTTTCATATACCATACTTGAGGCATCCACACTCCGTATTAAAGGAGAAAAAGCGCTGTTGTTTGTTGAAACTGATCTGCTTAAAGTTATAAAAGAAGCGATCAGTGAATGCTCGGAAAAATTTGCAGAGAAAGGTATTCAGGTTAATTTGCAAGATAAATTAGCGAAACCGCGGATCAAAGTAGATCCCAAATATCTTTTAAAAGGGTTTGTTGCAGTTTTAGACAATGCCTATAAATTTTCTCCTGACGGAGAAGAAATAGAGATAAAAGTCATTGAACAATCAGATGATTTTTTGAAAATCACTGTTGCAGATCATGGAAATGGATTTTCAAGTGGTGCCCTCAATAATATCTATGATCCTCTCAGTAATCTTGAGGCCCATTTTGATCAGAACACCGGAATGGGACTCCATCTTGCAAAACTGATTGTTGATGCACACTCGGGATTTATCAATGTCGGAAACCTTAAACCCGCAGGAGCCATTGTTGAGATTCTTATTCCAGTCAGGCACTAATTAATTTTTAACATCAGTTATATAGCTGATTGACTGTTTGATGATTTTACGATATTCCGGATTCGAATAGCTTTTTTCGTCATGTCCTGGCTGGATATAGACAATTTTGGAGTTCTCTTTTTTCAATGTCCACCCAATCAATATATTGCTTTTGGGATGGTCGGTTGACAGCAAAGGCAAAATTTCGGGAAGAACTTCCATATTTCCGTACACTTCGTCAAGTAAAACAAAGTCCTTTATCCCTTTGGTGACAGGATGAGAAGGGTGGACAATTTGTACATAAAAATCGATATCATGTGTAAATGAAGAGGCCCCGAATTTTTCGTTCTTCTTCTTTTCATAATACTTTCCTCCAACAATTTGCTTGAATTCAGGCCAATCCTGATAGGCACATATTGAATGGTGCAGGAATAAAAGTCCCTTGCCTGCTTTTAACAATCTGTAATATGAATTTTTTTCTTCGTCTGTTATCGTTTTTGGCATGTCGTAAAATACTACGGCATCGAAAGATGCAAGATCAACAGTTCCCAGCTGAATACGTGCTTCCGGCTGTATGAGTTCTGTATAAGTTAGATTATTGAAAGAATCAAACATTTGAAAAAAAGCCTCCCTGTTGAAATCATGTCCGCCTGTAACAATTATAATTTTCAATTTGCTGGCTGAAACATTATAACTTAGAGATGTTAAAACGATAAGAAAAGTAATGATTGCTTTGATTTTCATGCCACGGAAATTTGAAGTTAATCCGGGTCTAAAATTAAAAGAATTTGAGAATATTTTAAACCAAAAAGGCAGGAATCGCAAAAGGATTTAACTTTCTGCAACTCCTGCCCAATATTTTTAAGAATGGAAAAACGTTTTTATTGCGCCTTTAAAGATATTTCAGGCATTAACGCCACGCTGATATAATTTTTAAAATTGAAAATTCGAGAGGCAGCAGATTTTAATTCATTTATGTTCAGACCATCCACTACGCCATCAAATTCCCTGAATGTTTTAAAATCACCGTTCTTATTCAGGTAATAAGTTTTAAGTGTCGCTTCCCAATAGCTGTTTTCCCGCAAATTAGTCTCCCTTTCCCTTTTCATTTTTTCGCGGGCTTTATCAACTTCTTCCTGTTTTGGACCATTTTCAATCAGATCACGGATTGTAGCAAAGACCGATTCTTTTAATTCTTTTAATTTTTCAGGAGAAGTTCCATAATAGATCGTCATGTCGTATTCTGAAACAGGCCACTTACTCGTTCCGGGTTGCGCTCCGATATAATAAACACTTGATTTATCTTCTCTGATACTCTCCAGTAGTCTGGTACTTAGTATTTTACTTAACGCATCAAGTTCGAGAATATCTTTTGTGACATAATTTAGCTTGCCATGAAACTGGATATATTGGATTGACTTCGACTCTTTCCCTTTATTGACAATTTTTTCAACCACGCCATAAGGCTTTCTGATGCCAAGGTCAACCCAATGCTCAATTTTTTTGCCTGAAGTGAGCGAAGCAAGGTATTTCTCCACAAGCGGTTTAAGCTTAAGAGTATCGATTTTTCCTACAAAAAAATAGGTGAATGCGCCGGGGTTGGCAAAGCGTTCTTTTCCAATTTGTTCTATTCTGGTATATTTCGCCTCATCCAGCATCTCTTTTGTCATTGGTTTCATGCGCGGGTGATAATTGGCAGATACAAACCTAAAAGTATCAGCAAATGCACTCTCAGGCGAAACATCCTTATTGTCGAGCTGGCTTTTCATCCTCATAATGTAAGATGAAAATGCTGATTCCTCGAAACGCGGATGTGTAAAATAAAGATTAATCAATTGAAAAAGAGTCTCAATATCTGAGACATTCGATGATCCTTCGATGCCTTGTGTCATCATTTTAATAACAGGAGTAACCGAAACTTCCTTTCCGGACAGCATTTTCTTGAGTGTATTCAATTTAAATCCTGCAATTCCACTCATATCCATTATCGTTGATGCAAATGAGGCTGAAATATTATCTGACTGAGGATAAAGTGACGATCCACCCCACGAATAACCAGTAAATAAGATCTCATCATCCTTAAAATCTGTTTGTTTCACAACGACCTTTGAGCCGTTGGATAGTGTCCATTCCGTCGCATCTGCTTCAGTGATTTTTTTCCTTTTGGTTATTTTCCCTGCCACCGGAACCGATTTCATCAGGGGCTCGCTTGATGTTTCATCCGCATAGGCATCGATATTTTGCTGCTGAACTTCAGTAAGCAGATTTTTTATTTCTGCTTCAGTAGGTACCGGAACACCTGCTGTTTCAGGAGCCGTAATAACTACCACACGATTTTCAGCAACAATCCATTTTTTTGCCAGAGCGTTGACTTCCTCCAAAGTAATGGAAGGCAAAAAGGCTTTTGTGTATTCAAATTCCATTTCGATACCGGGAACTGGCTCCTTACGCATTAGAAAATTACGGTTGTACTCTTGTGCAATGCTCATGGATTCTCTTTTATCGCGCTCATTATAAGCAGACTCCATTGATTTAAGCATCGCTGCTTTATTCCTGTTAAGTTCCGTTTGAGTGAATCCGAATTTCTTAATTCTTTCATTCTCCAGTAATACTGTCTTAAGTCCGGCAGGAATTTTTCCGGGGTGTGTAATTGCTGTTGAAGTATAAACATCTGAAGGGCCGATCAATCCACCATAGCCGGCCTGACCCATTACAAAAGGTGGATTTTCTTTTTGTGTCAATTCTGAAAGCCTTAGGTTAATCATTTGATTATAGAGGTTGTTTAGAATTGAGGTGCGGTAACCGTTTACTGTCTCATCAATAATCATTGGATGTTTTATGTAAAGAGAGGCAGAAGAATAGGTGGCTTCTTTGTCGGTAACGATTTTTACAAGTGTTTCTGCATGACCTGGAACAGGAGAATTCTCTTTTTTTCGGGCATTTGGTTGTGCCGGAATAGCTGAAAACTTCTCCTCGATCATTTTAACCATTTTAGGCTGATCGAAATCACCAACTACAATAACAGCCTGCAAATCCGGACGATACCAATCTTTTCTGAAGCGTCGCAGCACTTCCGGCTTACATTTATCGATGATTTCCATTTCGCCTATAGGTAATCTTTCCGCATATTTCGAATTTTTCAGAAACACCGGCAGCCATTGATTCATCATTCTTTTTTGAGCGCCTTGTCCTCCCCGCCATTCTTCATGAATGACCCCCCGTTCTTTGTTAATTTCATCATCAGCATCAGTAACCTGCGAAGCCCAGTCGAAAAGTACCTGAAGTCCTTTCTGTATATATTCTTCCTTATCAAGCGGAACTTTTACCATATAAACAGTCTCATCAAAGCTGGTGTATGCATTGATTTCCGGTCCGAATTCCATGCCAATCGATTCAAAATATTTAACGAGCTCATTTTTAGGGAAACTTTGGGTTCCATTAAAACTCATATGTTCACAAAAATGGGCAATTCCAAGTTGATCAGAATCTTCAAGAACCGAACCTGCCGATACAACAAGCATCATTTCAGCTCTGTTTTTTGGGGTTGAATTTGATTTGACGTAATAAGTCAGCCCATTTTTAAGCATCCCTTTACTTGTTGCCGGATTGAACGGAATAGGATCCGACAGCCGAAAGGGTTGTGCGAAAAGTTCAACGATCGCGAAAATAAGCAGCGAGGATAGGATCAGTCGTTTCATAGTTTTATTAATTTAAAAAAGTATTGAATTTCATCAGAAGATAATTTGTTTTTTAATTGCCTGATGGAACACCTGAGTTATCTTCATTCGTGTTTGCGAAGCGCAGATTCATGGGTGTTTCATTTTTAATTTTCTCAGTCCTTTTGCTCTAAATGTTTATTTACTGCATGACTAAATCCATCGTCATAATGAGCGAGGCTGATCAGGTATTTCAATTTTAATTCTTCAGGCGCATTTTCAACGACATACGAGTGTTGGGTATATTCCAGCATTTCCAGATCATTAAAATCATTTCCTATTCCTAGCGTATTTTCACGTGCGATTCCGGTAATGCGGCAAATCTCCTCAATTCCATGAGCTTTAGAAACGCCTTCAGGGAATATTTCCATCCAGATGTAGCCGGAATCAAGTGGTGATGTTGTCTTTATTATGCTCATTTCCGGAAAATTTATCTGAACTTTCTCCTTTACCAGTTCAAATTGATTGCTGTCAACCGGGAAAAACATCAGAAATTGAGATGAAGGGAAGAGATGGCCAGGATCAATTTTTACTGCCTCACCAAATTTTTGATGATGCGCTACATATCTTGTAAGTTCAGGACAGTTATAACTTTCCCACCAGCCGAAATTATGATTGTCAGGCAAAACACGCGAAATTTTGAAATTGTATTTTTGACTGATCAGAAAATGTGCGATTTCGGCTGTTGTCTTCTCGGGTATAGACATAGCTCTTATGATTTTTTGCGTTTTCCAGTCCATAATCCCGGCTCCGGAAGAAAATATCACATAATCAAAAGGAGAATATTCATCTAAAACCAACCTTACTTTATAGAGGTTCCGGCCTGTTGCAGCAACCCTGCACAACCCTAAATTCCCCAATTTCTCAAGGGTCTCTGTATCTTTCGGACTGATCGACTGGTCTCGCTGCAAAAGTGTTCCGTCAAGATCAGTTACGACCATTTTTACTTCAAACATAAATAATTAACAGCTAAATTTTAAAAGATCATTTTGTTGCAATTCAATGTCACCAAGATACGATAATGAAATGATATCGTTACAGCGTAAGTCAAAATTTATTTTGAATAATAATTAATTGTTAATTATTTGGCGTGTTTTATTTTAATGCGGTCCAAATTATCATTATATTAGATTTATCAGCGTTTTTTATTAAAATTGGAATTAAATTTGCCACCTTAATGTAGAAACTAATTAAAACCAAATGCTGTTTATCGGCAGATTCTGGTAAATTGTATCTGTCGCATTTTAACATAACAACACTGATTTGTCTTTAATATTTCATTTTTTATATTTTTTAATCTTAACACAGATTCATTTTTTAATTTAAAACGTATGAAACGATTATTTTCTTCTATCATGGTTTTGGGCTTACCGGCTTTGGTTTTCGGTAGCGAAGCCGATTTAAAAATCCCTGCGCTTGAAACAGGACAGTACAATATGTTACTGTTTGGTTTTCTCATCTGCATTCTTGGATTATTGTTCGGCTTGTATCAGTTTATACAGGTTAAAAAGCTGGGCGCACACAAACGAATGCTTGATGTGGCGCATATTATTTTTGAAACCTGCAAGACTTATCTTATTCAGCAAGGGAAGTTTCTTCTCATTCTTTTCGCATTTATTGCAGCATGTATTGCATTCTATTTCGGATTTCTGCAGCAAATGAGCATTGGCGGCGTATTGCTTATCCTGATGTGGTCTGTTATTGGTATACTGGGTTCTTATGGTGTGGCATGGTTTGGTATTCGCATGAATACACTGGCCAACAGCCGTATGGCTTTTGCATCTCTCGAACGCAAGCCGCTTAAGCTTCTCAATATTCCTTTAGATGCCGGAATGAGTATCGGTGTACTTCTGGTGAGCGTTGAACTTATTATGATGCTTATTATTTTACTATTTATTCCCCGTGAATTTGCAGGGGCAAGTTTTATCGGTTTTGCTATCGGTGAATCTTTAGGAGCTTCAGCACTTCGTATTGCCGGTGGTATCTTTACAAAAATTGCAGATATTGGCAGCGACCTGATGAAAGTAGTCTTTAAAATTAAAGAAGACGATCCACGTAATCCTGGTGTAATTGCCGACTGTACCGGAGATAATGCCGGTGACAGCGTAGGTCCTACAGCTGACGGATTTGAAACTTATGGCGTTACCGGAGTTGCCCTGATCAGTTTTATCGTACTTGCAGTATTGAATGTTGCCGACCAGAAACTGTTGCTTACCTGGATATTCCTTATGCGTATTTTGATGGTGGTTACTTCCATCGCCGCATTTTACGTTAATAAAATCTATACCAACGCTAAGTACCGCAA
>JBAXOA010000141.1:0-9587 GCA_037133495.1 Mariniphaga sp.
CGTCTTCTTTGAACTTCTTCATGATAGAAAAACTGCATCAAAATTAATATGCATTGTAAGCATTCGGCCTAGTACATATTGTTTAATATTCTTTAGCCCTCTACCTTTGTTGAAAATATCCAAAGATGAAACAGAGAAGAACAATGGCAGAAGCTACCACCATGATGGAGAACCGGCTGACAAGCGGACTGAGCGTACAGGCATTTTGTGTAGCCGAGAATATTAATCCGGCAACATATTACTATTGGCGTAAGCGTCAAAAATTAAATGAAAATCCGGAATCCTCCAGGCTGATTCCAGTCTGTATTGAAAAACCAAAACACCATTCCGGTACGAACAGGGAGAATCTTGAACTTACCTATCCCAACGGTGTACGTCTTTCAGTTCCCTCAGGATGTGAGCTGAACCTGATCCGTGAACTGGTTCTGATCATGTAAGGCATGTTATCATTATCGGATAATTTACAGTATTATTTGTGCACCGGTGCCACAGATATGCGCAAGGGCTTTGATACACTTTGCGGAGTGGTGCGTTGCCAGATGGGCCGTGATCCCTTGAGCGGGGAGGTTTTCATTTTCATTAATCGTCCGCGCAGTACAATCAAACTGCTTCACTGGGAAAGCGGTGGCCTGGTGCTATATCATAAGCGGCTTGAAGCTGGCGGATTTGAACGTCCCGCTTACGATGAAAAACAAAACTCTTTCCAAATGAAATGGTCGGAGCTTGTAATGATGACCGAAGGGTTGTCGATGAAAAATATCGTACAACGTAAACGATTCGTATCGACGCTTGTGACGGGAAAAAGAAGATGAAAAGAGAGGCGGGAAACAGCACCCTTTTTAATCAGTAAACATTCTGTTTTTCAGTAAAAAAAGATTGAGAATAATCAATTTTATTTGCATAAAATAGTTGTCTAATCCATTGGTTTTATGTATCTTCACACCATGAAAACAAGGGATTTAGCACCGAAAAACGAGACCATAGAGCAGGAAAACAAACGCCTAAAAAGGGAGCTCCTCGAGCGTGATGCTAAAATCGAAACACTGATAAACGAGCTGATAGCCCTTCGGCGCAGGATGTTTGGTCGCAGCAGTGAACGCTTCCTTCCGGAAGATCCCAATCAGCTTTCTATTGCCTTTGAAGGAGAGGAAAGCCTGCCCGAAGAACAGGGGATTGAACCCGAACAGATAGAGATCAGCTATACCCGTAATAAAGAGAATAAGAAGCAACCTATACGCAATGCCATCCCAGAGTTCATTCGTCGTGAAGAAGTTATCATTGAACCGGAAAACATCCCTGAAGGTGCAGTACGAATTGGCGAAGAGATCACCGAGAAACTCGAATACATTCCGGGAGAAGTATATGTACAACGCACTGTCCGACCCAAATATGCCCTTCCACAAGGCGGAGGTATCCGGATAGCAGATCTTCCTTCACAAGTATTGCCAAGATCAAACGCCGGAGCATCCCTTCTGGCATATTTGCTGATTAGCAAATATATGGATCACCTACCGTTTTACCGTCTTCTGGAGATTTTCAAACGACAAAAAATCATTCTATCAGCATCTACTGTAAACGGATGGTTTGCCGATTCGGTCGATTTACTGAAACTCTTATATGAAACGCTGAAAAAGGAGGTGCTATCAAGCGATTACATTCAAATTGATGAAAGTACTATCCCGGTTATGGATAAAGATCACCCGGGAAGTACAAGAAAGGGATACCATTGGATTGTTCGAAGTCCGATGCAGAACCAGCTGTTTTTCCATTACCAAAATGGCAGTCGTGCCCAAAAGGTAGTGGTACAACTATTGCATTCATTCCAGGGTGCAGTACAAAGTGATGCCTATGGGGCTTATGATATCTATGAAAATAAAAAAAATGTTTTATTACTTGGCTGTTTTGCGCACGCCAGGCGCAAATTTGAGTCAGCCTTGAAGGACGATCCTGAGAGGGCCAAATATGCACTAAAAGTCATCCGTGATTTATATGCTATTGAGCGGGAGGCTCAGGAGATGGAACTTTCATATGATAAGATCAAGCAATGGCGGGAAGAAAAATCGTATCCGATAATCAAAGAGTTTGAGAAATGGCTGATTGAAAACTGCACACAAGTATTGCCTAAAAGCCTTATCGGAAAAGCAATCTTATATACCTATAATATCTATCCCCGCCTGGCTCGCTATGTACTTGACGGAAGATACAAAATTGACAACAATGGGGCTGAAAATGGGGTTCGTGCCCTGGCATTAGGTTATGCGTAGAAAATTGTTATGCAAAGTTCTGTTTTGCTACTTGTTAATATTCAACACTTTGATATATTAAATAACACATATCGCTTTGCATAACATTTTATGCATTTAAAAACTCTTCAACCATCCAAGCAAGTTGTCATTATTTTCCCAAATCGGTAATTCTTTTGGTGCAACATTGATGTAAGCTTTTTCAATTGCTTCCCGCTTTTGTCGAGAATCAGCTCGTGCATAGATTTCTGTTGTTTGAACAGAAACATGACCAAGGATATCCCTTATGTAAACCAAATTCACTCCAGCCTGCAGTAAATGCATGGCTTTCGAATGGCGCAAGGAATGGCAACTTATCTTATCTGGTATATATTTCTGATTTTTTTCTCTTGCTTTTTCTGCATATTTCAGCAATATATGCGTAACACCGGGACGTGTAAGTTTTTCATGACGACTGTTGGAGAATAATGGAAACAATCTCGCTTGCGGTTTTAGAAGACTATGTTCATCTAAATAACATTTTAATATTTTCACTTGTTCATCCAAAAGAGGTACTATACGTGTTTTGTTACCCTTTCCAGTAATCTGTATAGTATATGGTTTATCCAGTCTTATCGCCGATGGAGTCAAGTCAATTATTTCTTGAACTCTTGAACCCGTGTCATACATAAGTGACAAAAGAGCCAGATCACGTCGGCCTTTTTCTGATGTGATATCAGGCTGCTCCAGAAGCAATTTAATTCCTTCTATCGTAAGAAAATTCACTGCGGCGCACTTGGTCTTTTTTAGCCTAATTGACATTATACTCTGATATTCATAAAGATTTTCCGGATTTTGATATTGAACAAACCGGAAGAAAGAGTGTAAAGTTGCCAAGCGTAAATTGCTGGTTTTATCACTGCATTTTCGTTCCGTATGAAGCCAATCAAGAAACGCCAGAACAGAATCTTTAGTTATTGATTTCAAATAGAGTTTTTCGGCTTTTATGTTCCGGATGCGCTCCATAAATGTTATAAAGAGTACAAAAGTATCCCGATAAGCAATGATTGTATTGGGACTGGATCCTCTTTCGTAAGACAAGTATCTTGTGAGATAATCTGTCAGATATTTGGAAAAATCAGTTGCCTTCATAATTTTATAATTCAGGAAACACATTTAAACAAACCCTATTAATATCATTAAGCAGTCCAGGATACATCGCTGCAGTCAGTCTCACATAAGAATTGGTGGAACTAAATGACTTATGTCCAAGATATGTAGATAAAATTGGCAACGTACTATACAGATCTACACCAGACTCCGCCATTTCGGCAAGTGAGGTTACTGCAAAAGTATGGCGAAGATCATGAAGCCTAGGGCCGTGATGATTACCCACAAATGGTATCCCCACTATTTGGAGTATATCCTGGAACCTTCTGTAAACGACATCTGTAGAGCAGGCGGAACCGTTCAGAGAGACAAAAAAAAAGTCGTCTTCTGATTTTAGCAGTGGAAGTGAGTCTCTATGATGGACATAGTCGCGACAAACTGCTGATAATGATTCTGAGATAGGAATCATTCGTTGTTGTCCATTCTTTGAATCTCTAATTATAAGGAAGTTGTCTATAAGATTGACATCTTTATTTCTTAATGCGACAGCCTCACCAATACGCAGTCCTGTACCATATAAAAGTCTTAACAGGGCAGGCATTACGAATATTATAGATTTTATTGCTTTTCTCTGGTCTCTAAGCTTGTCAGACGCGCTAAATATCACTTCAATCTGATCTTTTGAAAAAATATAAGGTGTAAATGTCGATTTCTTACAGGGGATGCTTGGTATATATGAGCGTATTCCCAATTTACATAAATAGGAGGATAACTGACTAATGCATATACATCTATGGATTCTATATGAGTCTGATTCATTGTTTCGGCGTTCACACCATTTGTCCGCTAATTCTTTGGAGATTCCTACTTCTGTTTCGCCTCTCTCTATCGACAACCGATCAAAATACTTATAAATATATTCTTCTGTAACATATTTAAAACCAAGACTCCTTTTTATATTTATGAACTGTCTGATATATGGAGCATAAATGCCCCAAACTTGATTCTTACTCATAGAAGATTCCTCCTTTCTGATTGTAAAATGAAGGTAATACTTCAGGAACATCTAACGCACATTGTCTCATGGATGTCAAGTCTACTCGAAGATAAAATCTGGTTGATTCGGTATTCTCATGGCCAAGCACTTCAGAGATAACTGGAAGCACTGTTTGCTGTTCCAAAAGACGACCAGCGAGACTGTGGCGCAGGGCATGTGGCCCATGTTTTCTGTATTTGGTATTGATGCCTGTTTTGGCAAAAGCATGTTGCACAATCTGAGTAATGACAGTTGTATGAATTGGATTAAATGGAAAGCGTGCACAAAGGAAGACGAACGGTTCATTTAACTTCGGTCTGCCATATTTAAGATAGTCAACAATCGCATTGCCTACTTCGGACAATAAAGGGAGTTCGATTTTTTTACCAGTTTTATATTGCGTCAGCTCAATGATATTTCGTTCCCAAAATATATTCTCGAACTTGAGATTGGCAATATCCGATGCCCGCATTCCAAGTCTTGCTGCTAATAAAATAATTGCATAATCACGTTTTCCTGTAGCGCAGCTTATATCCACTGATCTAATCAAATTCTCTATTTCCTCCCTGGTGTAAATAGAGGGCATTTTTGCCTGTGCCTTGTAGTTATCTTTAGGAATGGTAAAAGAAAAATCCATATCAAGTACTCGATTAGAATACAGATATTTAAAAAAATCTCTCAGTGTTCGTATGGATAAATGAGCGAGTGCTAATGTTTTTGGGTTAATGCTTTTGATGTAATTGAGGATATGTAACTGATTGACATTTTGTATTGTTACAACACCATTTCCTTTTAAAAAGCGAAGAAATCTACAAAGGTGCTGCTCATGCTCATCAATTGTGTGTTTTGCCAATCTTTGAGATGCTTTGAAGGCAAGATAGTTAATCATCAAATTACCTATTTGACCCTCAAAATCAATCGCTTCTTTCGGTGCCTGAATGGTACCCGTCTCAATAAACTCAATAAGAGAACTGATGACTTTGACACAATCTTTTTCTCGTTTGGAAAGCGTCCAATAATCACGATTGTCAAATTCCTGCAAAAGATAATTTCGACAAACGGTCGCGTCAATGAAGTCGATACATTGCATTTCCATATACCGCTTTATTCTGTGCCATAGACAATTGTAATGACGTAGAGTTCCATCTGCTCGCGATAGTCTGTTTTTCAAACACATTGTTGCCTGGGATGTTATTCCCTCAAACGTTTTCTGTTCCTTTTCCATAATAGAATCTATTTTTTAAGTGGCAAAAGCACCACATAAACAAAAATAGATTCAAATGTTATGGAAAGTATTTATAAGCACATGAAACAACAACTGTCTGATATAAAACAATGTAATGCAATAGAGCTTTGCATAACGATTTACGCTGCATAACCTAATTTATGGAAAACTTTCCATAAACTGGGAAGAAAAAACTTTATGTTCTGTGGAAACAATGAATCAGCCGAGCGAACAGCTATAATTTATTCCTTGTTGGGTACATGCAAATTGGCAGGAATCAACCCAATGGCGTGGCTAACCGATATACTGACCCGTCTTCCGGATCACTCTGTGCTTAGACTTAACGAACTTCTCCCGCAAAACTGGAAACCGGTCGAATAGAATCCCATCAACGCCGATATTAAATTCAAACCCGTAACAAAAATGCATTCGGGCTAAAAAATTTGGATAAAAGTACCTGTACCAGGCCGCATGCTTACTATGCATTAATCTTTATCAGTCTGAAATTCAGTAATTATTATCAACAAACACACAGTTATATTGTTGATAAACAGACACTTATTTGCTATTTATAAAATAGCCTGTCAATAACAACTCGACAATTGTTAATATCCCCTATATTTCAAAATTTCAAAGAACTTTTAATAGTATAATAGATGTTTTGAACACTCTTAATTCTTTATTGATAATTCAACCGATCAACTTAGATACTTTATCATCAGGATGGTAGCGGCCAAAAGTGCAACCAGGGCAAGGATCGAATAGGGATTGGCAAAATTTACTGTCCATCCCATCCCCCGAACTCTTTTTGGGGGAAAAATTCGTTTGTCCTGCTTATTGTAATAGATCACACCGAGTTTCCAGCTGGATGGATCAGCATGCCAGGCATCTAAAGTTTCCTGAGAGGGTTTATCAGTTGATTTCATAATTACAGCTTATATATGTAAATCAATACCGATTAACGGTTGATTTTGAGTGGGTTTGAATTTCCACCTGGTCGGGGTTTTTACGATGTATAGCTTTACCCTTCTATTTGACAAGATCTCTGTACGTTACTTCACTTTGGTTTGTAGTAATTTAAGAAAGGCTATTCCTCTTTCGGTTATCCGAAATTTCTGTTTTGGACTTTTATGTTTATCTTTAATGGTCCATTCTACTAATTTTGATTCTTGTAATTTCTTCAATATTTCATTTAATTGCCCGGAAATGGTTTTTTGTCCCAGTACTGTAGATATTTCTTTCCTTGATAATGTATTATCTATTAATTGTTTCAATATTTTAGTAAATAATGTCTCTTGCTGCAACTCTTGCTGCAACTCTTGCTGCAACTCTTGCTGCAACTCTTGCTGTAACTCATGCTGCAACTCCTTTTTCAGTATGAAATTCTTGTTGGTAAATGTGACACGGAATGTGATTCCTGGTTCTTTCCAGTCGAGGCCGATTTCTGGATAGTTTTGCAATTCTTCTGCAATCAGCTTTAAGCCGTTGCCCCACTGTTCTATGATTCCAAGTTTTTTGAAAACTGGCGCCAATATTTTGTTTCGAATATCAGATTGACCCGATTCCATATCGTTGAAATCAACTGAAGACATGAGTTTTCCTGGACTGGTGATTTCAACTTTATCGTCGAAAATGGCAATTTTGATGTCTTTGCCAGTGAGCGAATAATCACGATGAATAACTGCATTACGGATGACCTCACGAATGGCAATGACAGGGAATTCCCAACGGTCATTACGATAAACGCCAGTGTAATCAGTTGTGCCTTGTGAAATGTGCCTTAATACAAACTGGTAGGCCTGTTCGGGCTGAAGTCCCACGTTTGTATCGATCGTTTTTTGGTCGATGAAGTTTCCCGGAAGCGTGCCTTTAAAACGCGCACATTCAATTTTGGAATAAGGAAAATATTGTTTCTGTAATTCATCATCAGACAATAGAATCAATGCAAAAGTCGGAAGGTTTTTGCCTTGCTCTGGACGGAAAAGTTCCAGCTTTTTTAATACTTGAATGGTAAGATCTTCACCCGTTTTCTCGCGGAAGAATTCTTTAAAAGTGCTGATGTTTACCTCTTCAACTGTTTTTGTATAAACCAACTCGCTGTCGAAGGAAATATTTTGTCTGTGCCGTTCAAGTTCAGCAATCATTTCTGTTGATGCAAGACGATTGGTGGAACCCACCCGAATAAAAGTACCTTCTTCAATAGTTTTGTTTTTCAGATGATAAGGAGGAGCACTTCCTTTAAATACCTGAGTTCGGATAATATGCTTTCCTTCATGCTGTAAAAAAGATATTTCAGGCAAAATGATCGGTTCGCATAGATCATGAATAAGGTTGGCTATTTTTTCTTCGATCTTAATCAGTTCATTCTCATCCAAACCTTCAACTTGCCGGGGAGTATCTTTGATCCCCAAATATAATTCTCCCCCTGCATCATTGGCAAAAGCCAGAATGGACTTTGCCAATTCAGAATTGGTTGGTAGTGACTCTTTAAATTCGAGCCTGCGACCTTCTGGTTGTTGGATTATATCGGCAAGTTTTGTCATGTTCAAATCTAATTGTATTGATGTTTCAAAGATATTCAATCATTTTTAATTCAGAATATTAATCGCAAGAATATCTATTTTGCCTTCCTCTTTGTATTTGCGGTATAATCCATACTAATCTGGTCATCAATAATGGCAAAGCTGTTATTCATTATATGCATCATTCCCGTTCACCAAAGTCTTTTGTTCATTTACAATGAACGAGCAAATATTGTGAACAAAAATAGAAATGATATCATTTTGGATTGAATGAATTATTATGATTTCTATTCAAGGAAAGTAAGATTTTGATTTTAAAGATAATACACTCCACTCAAATTTTCACAAAGATATTGATCGCTCCACGGAACGGTAAAGGGGTTCCGGCGCGCCGGAATCCTTCGGATGCGTTCAGTTTGCCAAAATAACACGACCCTTCGGGCAGGGTGGCAAACTGACATGCACCTCGTTGACCTTATCCGTGGCAGCTCAATGATCGGTATGCAAAAATTTAACCGGCGTGCCAGACTAAGTCCGTCCACTGACGGATGCTAAAATAAGTCCTAAGGGCATAGGCATAACAGATGAATAAATTGGATCTTTATGAAGTTGTTACGCAGAAAATTATTGACAGATTGGAAGCTGGAGTTGTTCCGTGGCAGATTCCATGGAGAACAAAGAACGGGATGCCTCGTAATATGATATCCAATCGCTCTTATACCGGAATCAATTTCTGGATGCTGCTTTGTCAACCTTTCACTTCTCCTTTTTACGTGACTTTCGAACAGGCAAAAGCACTTAACGGAAATATCCGCAAAGGAGAAAAATCGACAATTGTGGTTTTCTGGAAGGTTCTTGAATCTGAAGAGAAAGATGGAACCATTAAGAAAATCCCATTTCTTCGCTACTACAATGTTTTCAACCTATCGCAAACTGAAGGAATTGATCCCAAGAAAATCCCAGATACGGAGGCTTTTGACCACGATTTCAACTCCATTGCAGCAGCTGACCAGATTATCAATGAATGGAAAGACTGCCCGAAAATCGAATGGGGCAGCGATCATGCCTACTATTCTCCCCTTGAAGATAAGGTTTACATGCCTGATCAAAGGTCTTTTTTTCATGACGAACAGGTGTATAGCGTTCTTTATCATGAGCTTACGCACAGCACGGGCCACCCCTGCAGGCTTGGTCGACATGAAAAAACCAAAGATCATACATTTGGTTCTCAGTATAATCAAGAGGAACTTATTGCCGAATTAGGAGCAGCTTACCTATGCGGAATAACCAATATACAGCAGGAGACGATTGAAAATAATGCGGCATACATTAAAAGCTGGATCAGAACTTTTAAAGATGATACAAAGGTTTTGGTATTGGCTGCTGCACAGGCACAAAATGCGGTAAATTACATTCTGAATCAGAAAGCGGAACCTTCTCCTACTGGTTCTATTGAATAGTATGAGAGGCCT
>JBAXOA010000142.1:0-9562 GCA_037133495.1 Mariniphaga sp.
AAGTTCAATTATAATAAAATTTTGCTTTAGACAGAGTTCATTTTACAGTCTCTTTGCGCCTTCTCTGCGTATCTCCGCGGTAAAAAGACTTTTGATACATTCTCGATTTTTTTTTTATTGTAGCAACTTAATATTCAGATTACTAATTCCTTCTGCCACTCATGAAAATCATAATGTAGTATAGCAGTGTGGCCAGTGAACCTAAAGCGGCTACAATATAGGTATAACCTGCCCACTTTAAAGCGTCTTCAGCTTTCATCTGCGTTTGGGAATTCGTTACCCCTGATGTCCGGATCCATGCCAAAGCACGATGACTGGCGTTAATCTCCACAGGCAAGGTGATAAAACTAAATAAAGTTGTCAATGCAAAAAGAACAATGCCCGCAAGCAAAATAGCAGGAAATGTGTTAACCAGGAGAATACCTGCCAATAGAATCCACTGCATCCATTGTGAGGCGAAACTTACAACAGGAACCAGGCCTGACCGCAGTCCAAGCCATTGGTAAGCTGCTGCATGCTGCAAGGCATGACCACATTCATGGGCAGCAACAGCTGCAGCCGCCACGTTTCTTCCATGGTAAACATCCTCGCTCAGATTGATTGTTTTATTTGCCGGGTCGTAATGATCCGTCAACTTTCCCTCTACTGATTCAATGGAAACGCCCTTAATCCCAAAATCCTGTAACATCTTCTGAGCTACATCTTTTCCTGACATTCCATTTGAAGTCTCGATTTCTGAATATTCTTGAAAACGGCGCTTCAACTGATTGCTTATCAACCAGCTTGCAAGGGCAAATACAATAAATATTATCCAACTTCCTATCATAGCTCAAAAATTTTAAATTTTACAAATTACAATAATCAACTAACAAATTTGCTGCCAAAAAAGATCAAACTGCAAAAATGGCAGAAGAGAAATCAGAAAATAACAATTAATGGATGGGTTTAGCATTTTTAGAATTGAAATTTCCTCCGGAAACACCTCCTGAGACAATGAATTTCATCGCTTCGGAAGGTGGTATTGAAAGCGGCTTAATGCTAGTTTCAGGAACAAAATAAATTTCACCTGAAAACCCGTAGGAGAAAGGACAATAAACAGTTATTATTTCATTTCCTTCAATATTTAAAGGAGTATCCTGAGTGATAAAACCAATCTTCCATAAATTATTTTCCTTGTTAATCAAAATTAACACAGGCCGGTGAAATTTTCGTTCCTTTCCAATAAAGGCTGAAATCAGATCGTTGATTGAAGAATAGATCAGTTTTAAAAAAGGTGTTTTTGTCAGAATCCGGTTGATGATTTTCTTGATTGGTCTGGCAAGAATGGTCTCTCCAACCATTCCCAGCAAAACCAGAAAAACAAAAATAATGAGGATTCCCAGGCCGGGAGTTTTGACATTAAAGCGTTCAATAAGATAGGCAGAAAGTAACCCATCAGTGAACATAAAAATTCTGTAGACGATATAACCAGTTAATCCTAAAGGAGCTACTAGTAAAAGTCCCTGAATAAAATAAGTGACCAATTTCTTCATACAGACAACAAATTGTTTTATCCGCGAAGATACGAAAAACTAATCAGAGCTGGCGATATTGTTGCTGTATCTAATAGGACCGCTCAGACGATTTTAATCATGGTCAATAACATTTTGAAAGGAGTAACCGATTCTACAGAATGGACAATCCCGGCAGGTAAAATAATGCAATCTCCATCTCGCAAGGTGTTTTTCTCATCGCCTATTGAGAAGACACAAATACCGTCAACTACCTGAACTAAGGCATCGAATGGGGCAATATGTGGGCTCAGACCTTGTCCTTTATCAAAAGCGAAAAGGGTTATTGTCCCGGAAGCCTTTTTTATAATGGTTTTGCTGACTACAGCGTTCTCTGAATACGCAATATGATCCGCCAATCTGAATAATAATCCTGTTTCCATTGTATTAATTAAAGAAAATGTCGTTTTTTAAATTAATTAGAAAAGAAATTAAACCCATTCTTCGCTGAGAATTTCTCCTTTAATACTCACAGTAATTGCTTTCACCGGGACTTTTCTCCCTGCTCGTGAAGAAGCCATCTCAACCAATTGAAGTAATCCGCCACAGCATGGTACTTCCATGATTATCACAGTGATAGTATTCACTTTTGCCTGGTCAATAAGAGTAATCAACTTTTGTAAGTAGATCTCTTTCCCTTGATCAAGTTTTGGACAAGCAATTACCAATGTTTTGTTTTTCAGCCAGTTTTGATGAAAATCACCCATTGCAAATGCACTGCAGTCGGCGGCTACCAACAAATCGGATGAACTAAAGTGCGAAGCGCCAGGATTGATCAGGTGAAGCTGAAGCGGCCATTGGCGTAAATTAGATTGTATCGACCCATTCTTTTGAGGTTCAGCCATTCGGAATTCTGCCGGATCGAAAACTACTGTTTTTGATCCCGGACATCCGCCGTTACATCCAGCCTCTTCAGACGGATTATTTTGCTGATGAACAGCATTTTTAACATCATTTACCATAAAATTAAGTTTTGATTCGTTTGCAATCAGATACGCCATCCCTTGTTTGACAAATACTATTTCATTATGCTCACGCAGATGTCGCAGATGGGCGACAACCGTGTTAAATCCTTTTGTAACCATGATTTCCATAACCTGAACTTCATCATAAGGTTCGGCTTCACGACTTTCGATCGTAATGGCACCCTCCGGACAATGACCGATACAAGCTCCAAGTCCATCGCACATTAAATCACTAACAAGCCGAACTTTACCATCTATTATTTGAAGCGCTCCTTCATGACAATTAGGAACGCAAAGTCCGCAGCCATTACATTTGTCATCATCAATTTTTATAATATCCCGTTTCATTTCTTTGTATTAAATAAATATTCACACCTAACAGAAAGGGTTATACTTCGGATTAATATCCTGCAGAACTCTTTCATGACAAAAATAAGGTGATGAACTCAGAAAGAGTGTAACATGTGTTACACTCTTGTTATATTTGCAAAAAAAAATGTTTGAGGTATTAAAATCATCGTCCTTATTCCGGGGATTGGAAATAGAAGAGATTAATTCATTAATAAATAGCACTTTACATCAGATTAAGAGTTTTTCTAATAAGGAAGTGCTGGCCTATTCGGGCGAAAGCGTTGAGAAAGCGATGATTTTGTGTGAAGGAAAGCTTCAAGGTGAGATGGTGGATTTTGCAGGAAACAGTCTTAAAATTGAAGAAATAGAGCCGCCTCAAATGGTAGCCGCGGCGTTCCTCTATGGACCTCAAAGTGTTTTTCCTGTTAATTTGTCCGCGCTTTCTGATGGTAAGATGCTGGTAATTTACAAAAAAGATTTTACTCAACTTTTGTCATCTGATCAGCGGGTGTTAAACAATTATCTCAATATTGTCTCAGGAAAAGCTCAATTTTTATCCAAAAAAATAACTTTTTTGAGTTTTAAAACAATTAAAGAGAAGCTCGCTTATTATTTGCTGCAACATTTAAAAAAGGGTTTTCTGATCGTTCAGATGAACCAAAGTCAAAAAGGACTGGCGGAACTTCTTGGTGTGGCACGTCCCTCCCTCGCCCGAACCATCAGCGAAATGGAAGCCGATCAGATCATCCTCTGGGAAAGAAATCAGGTAAAAATTCTTAATCTCAAATCTCTTCAATCAATACTTGGCAAATGATTACTTTAGATTCTGATAATAAGGATTATATAGAAAAAATGAACCTTTGGGGGGAACAGAAGAGACCCTTTATTTTTATCATTGATTTCGAAATGAATCAGCCAAGGGTATTTCCTTTAAATGAGGCTGCTGAAAACGGGATCTATTATTCCTTTGACAATCTGAATAATATTGATTTTCCGGCAGTTCAAAAACGAAAATTTTCCTTCAAAAAGAATCCGGTCAGCTTTCCAGTTTATAAAAAATCATTTGATAAGGTAATGACCCAGATAAAATTTGGAAACTCATTTCTCACAAACCTCACTTTCCCAACAGATATAGTAACTGATTTAACACTGCATGAACTATTTTCCCTCAGCGAAGCCCCTTTTAAATTGTTGTTTAAAGATTCATTCGTCGTTTTTTCACCTGAGCTCTTTGTCCGGATCTGTGAGGGTAAAATTTCGTCATATCCGATGAAAGGAACTATTGATGCTTCAATACCTGATTCCGAAAATATTATTTTGAATGACCCTAAAGAAACTGCTGAACATCATACCATTGTTGATATGATCAGAAGTGATCTGTCGTTGGTTGCCACAAATGTAAAGGTTGAAAAATTCAGGTTTCTTAACGCTATAAAAACACAGGATAAAACTTTACTTCAGGTTAGCTCTGAAGTAACCGGAGAACTTCCAGTGGATTATTATAGTCACCTGGGAGATATTCTCTCTAAATTACTTCCCGCCGGATCGATATGTGGTGCGCCCAAGAAAAAAACACTCGAAATAATCAGTAATTCAGAGACATACAAGAGAGGATACTATACAGGAGTATTTGGAATATTTGATGGAACTGATTTAATATCTGCCGTTATGATCAGATTTATTGAAAAGCTGAATGATAAATTAATTTTTAAAAGCGGAGGAGGAATTACCTTTTCCAGCGATCCTGAGAAGGAATACCTTGAACTAACTGACAAAGTATATGTGCCGATTCATTGAGACAATATGTTTTGAAAAAGGGAATTTTCAGCGGGTAGAACTCCATAATGAGCGTTTTAACCTTACCCGTAAACATTTTTTTGGGATGCAAGATGGTCTTCGCCTTGAATTGTTGCTTTCGATACCTGAACCTTTAATGGGACAAACAGTAAAATGCACTGTCTCATATGGATCAGAAATCGTGAATGTCGATTATGCAGCATATCATATCCGGACAGTTAAATCGCTTCGGTTAATCAATGATGACACAATAGATTATGCTTTTAAATATTACGATCGGACAAAAATTGCATCGCTTTATCAAAAAAGAGGCCAATGCGATGATATATTGATAGTTAAAAACGGATTAATTACAGATACCTCCTATGCGAACATCGTTTTTCTCAAAGATAATCAATGGTATTCGCCACAAGATCCTTTGCTAAGAGGAACACGTCTTAAGAGTTATTTGCAGACAGGCCTCATCACTCCTGCCCTTCTCCGTCCTGATGATCTGCGGGTTTTTTCAGAAGCCCGAATCATCAATGCTATGATTTCGATTGAAGACGCCCCGGTAATCAGGATTCAGAATATTTGTATATAAACTCATCTTAATTAAGATAAGTTTATATTTACCAATATATTTATCATATTGGAGTTCTAATCAGCCAGTTTGTTATTTAGAGCAATTATTAATAAACTAATGATCTTGAATAATACAGGCAGGAATGAACAATGGCATTCGGAATCTGTTTTTATTAGTACTATTTACTTTATTCTTTAATTGCAACCAATTGCCGTAAAATTTCATCATTCCTAAATAATTTAATAAATACAAATGAAAAAGAGAAAAACGATCCGGATCTCTTTAATACTTTTATTCGGTTCATCATTCATTGCACTCTTACAGATCCGGTGCCGGCATGAAGGGCTGAATGCCACCAGTCTCGAGGCTGTTTGTTATCAACGGGATATTGCCCCCATATTTTTAAATAGTTGCGGAACTATTGGTTGTCATTCCAGTGGAAGAGGAAAAGCCGGACTTGATTTCACAGATTATACCTCGGTAATGAAATCAATAAATCCTTTTAACGCGCAAAAAAGCAAGGCTTATCAGGCGATTACCGGAAAAGCATTTGTGCAATTGATGCCTCCCGGCGGTGCATTATCAGAAAATGAAAGAATTTTAATTCGAGTTTGGATTGATCAGGGAGCTATAAATACTACTTGCACAACAACCGGATCGGTGATCGCACCTCTAAAATCAATTGGAGAGCAGGTTTGCTTTCAGCGTGATCTTCTACCTGTATTAATGTCCTCGTGCGGAACAACTGGCTGTCATGATCAGACTACCCGACGTGAAGGATATAATATTACAAGTTATGCCTCAGTAATGAGTAATCTTGTGAGAGCCGGATCACCAACTACCAGCAAACTTTACACTGCTGTAAAAAATAATAGTATGCCTCCCAGTTCTTATGCAAAGCTGACGCAAGCTGTTAAAGACAGCATTTACAACTGGATTAAAAATGGGGCTGCAAACGAAACTTGCGTTTCATCCTGCGACACGTCCGGTGTGGTGACTTATGCAAAGCAGATTTCGTCTGTAATGTCAAAGAATTGCGTTTCGTGTCATAGTACGGCAAATCCGTCTAAAGGGATTATTCTTGATTCTTATGCCAGCGTTAAAACGTATCTGGACAATGGTAAATTGATGGCCGCAGTCAAGGGAACTTCCATTCAAATGCCTCCCGGATATAAGGTTACTACTTGCGAAATGCGCCAGCTTGAACTTTGGAAGTCTAATGGTGCAATACAGAATTAACTCAGAGCTATGAAGAAATTATTTTTACCACTTGTATTTTTCATCCTTTCAGCTTGTTATTACGACAGTGAAGAGGCGCTGTTTGGCGTACCTTCATCAGGATGCAGCACCGCTGTTACTAAATTTAGTACCGAAGTTAAACCAATTCTGCAGTCGAATTGTATTACCTGTCATTCGAACTCTGCTGCAGCATCTATGGGAGGAGGTATTAAGTTGCAGGATTATGCTGATGTCAAAACCAACATTGTACGGCTTGTAGGCACAATTCAGCATTCCTCAGGCTTTTCTCCAATGCCCAAGGGTGGCGGAAAACTTAGTGATTGTAATATTTTGATAATTAACACGTGGATAACCAAAGGAACCTTAAATGATTAAAATTATGACAAAAAAACTGTTTACTTCAATGCTGATTTTTGCAATAGTTGTATTGTATTCTGTTCCTGTGATGAGTCAGGATTTGGATGCATTACTCGAAAAAGAGGCAAAACCTGAAATAACATTTGCTACGGCAACTTTCAAGTCCACCAGAGTGATTAACGGTCACTCAGTTGAGCGGATGAAAAAAAACCAGCTGGAATTCAGGGTTTCGCACCGATTCGGAGAGTTTAATATGGGTGGTTACAATCTTTACGGACTCGATTATGGAACCATTCATTTAGCTTTGGAATATGGTCTGACGGATTGGCTTGAAATAGGAATCGGACGGAGTACTTACGAAAAAACCATTGATGGTTTTGCAAAAGCTTCAATCCTCCGGCAGAGCAGCGGAAGTAAAAACATGCCGATCCATCTTTCAGTTCTGACTAGTACAGAATATATTTCTTCTGATGCGAATCCATTGATGACCAATACTTTTTCAAGAATGTCCTACATTCAGCAAATCTTGATTGCAAGGAAGTTCAATGAGAGTTTTTCTTTTCAATTAACTCCAACTTTGGTTCACCGTAATCTCGTCCCTTCCGAATTGGATAAGAACGATCTGTTTGCACTTGGCGCCGGTGGCCGTTATAAATTAACAAAGCGGATGTCGTTAAATGTGGAGTATTATTATGTCTATCGTCAGAATGCAGGTTCTTTACCGGTTAAGTTCTACAACCCATTGGCAATTGGCATTGATATTGAAACAGGGGGACATGTTTTTCAGATTATGGTCTCCAATTCGCAAAGTATGCGTGAGGGTGGTTTTATAGGTAAAACCACCGGCAGCTGGGGAGATGGCGGCATCCATCTGGGGTTCAATATTTCGAGAGTATTTTCATTTAATAAATAATAAATCAAATGTTTATGAAAAAAATTGTATTTCTATTTGCACTTGCACTTGTCTTTTTGAATTCAGCTGCGCAGAATCGTTTTTTCACGAAGGACGCAAAAATAAACTTCAACTCCTCTACTCCTGTTGAAGATATCGTAGCAGAGTCGAATCAGGCCACAACTCTTATAGACATTGAAAAAAATGATGTCGCTTTTTCAGTATTGACGACTTCGTTCAAGTTCCGCAGAGCTTTGATGGAGGAACATTTTAATGAAAACTATATTGAGTCACCCAAATTTCCAAAGGCAAAATTCAGTGGTAAAATCATCTCTCCTATCGACTGGAAAAGTGATAAACAGGTAGTTGCAGATGTCAAAGGTAATTTAACGCTGCATGGTGTAACCCGCGAGGTGACTCTTAAGGCACAGATCACACCTGGGAAAGGTAAAATTATTGCTTCTGCCGAGTTTAAGATTACTCCTGAACAATTTGAAATTCCCATTCCATCAGCGGTGAGAGACAAAATTGCCAAGGAGGTTACAATTAAAATTGAGGCTGTTTATACCCCTTATCAACAATAATCCTTGTTATGACTAATCGAAAAACGGTACGTATCCTTCTGTGGATTTTTCTGATCGGTATCATTGCTGCGTTCTCAGCTATATATTATGTATTTAATATGCCACGCAGAAATATATCAAAGGAAAGCGCTGCTTATACTTTAGATGCGAAGCAATTGATTTCGGAGTTTAAAAAAGATGAGACAGCAGCAACGGCCAAATACCTCGATAAGGCGATCTCTGTAAAAGGTGAAATTAAGAACATCAGAACGTTAGATAACCATAGTATGGTTTTTAGTCTTGAGGATGAAATGGAAGGGGTAAGCTGTACTGTCGATAGTGTTGATGTTGTAAAAAATGCAGCAAAAATTGCCGGTTTAACGAAAGGATCAACAGGTAGCTTTAAGGGAAGATGCTCCGGAATGTTAATGGATATTCAGGTTATTAATTGTGTTACTGAATAAAAAAATAAATTGAATGCTTTTGCTGGATGAAGGGAAAAGAACTGCCATCAATTTTACATCTTGTAATCTTCGGGGGAATTTAACCTTTGCGCTGGTTGTTATTCTGTTTATTCTTATTATTGGTAATCGGACAAATGCATTTGCTCCTGTAAGTCATAAGTTGAAGGAAGCAGACCGAATAATTTCCTTTTCGGGATTTGACTGGCTTGTAAAATCGTCGAAAAAATCTTTTTCCGGTACTTTAGGACCGGGTAATAATTATTTTTCAAATTCAGAAAATAACGTTTGGATCGATCATAATGGGTATCTTCATCTTAGAATAACGCGCCAGCACAACAAATGGTATTGTGCGGAAGTAATTTTAGTCAAACCGTTGGGTTATAAAAAATATGTTTTTGAAGTAAAAGGCACCGTTGACCAGTTTCACCCTAATGTTGTTGGAGGCATTTTTACTTACGTAGATGGAGTTGATAATACTGAAGAGATCGATATTGAGTTCAGCAAATGGGGCGATCGTGATAAAAACACAAATTCGCAGTATGCGATTCAACCAAGTGACAGCACTGGAAATTTCACCAGGTTTCGCCTTGATTTAAAAAAAGATAAGGTTACTACTCATTTGTTTAATTGGCAACCGGGAAAGGTTGATTTTGAAAGCTATTTTGGATCCTATTCTCCCGACACTCCCGACAGTTCGAAAATAATTTCCAGATGGAATTATGTCAACAAAGATGTCCCTGTTAATCTATCCGGAAAGATACACATCAATTTATGGCTTTTTCAAAAACAGCTGATTGGTCCTTCTGATTATACTGAGGC
>JBAXOA010000143.1:0-9529 GCA_037133495.1 Mariniphaga sp.
AGATATCTTTAATCAATATAATGTCATATGGCACAAACATAGGGGTTGAACCCTTACAGGGCTCTTGTGTTTTTAGTCGTTTTTACCACCGGTTACACCGGCGGTTATTGATCCGTCAGCTGACGGAGCAGCCCTTCGGGCTTAACTAAACGACATTAATTCGTAATTCCTAATTCCTAATTCCTTCCGCCAGCTGGCGGACCTAATTCGTAATTATATTAATATTTAAAAAATAAAACAATAATTTCTATGTCAATCGTAAAATTAGATATTACCAGAGAGCACTGCCCGATGACTTTTGTCAAAACAAAAATTCAGTTATCGAAACTGCAATCCGGCGATCTTCTGGAGGTGCTTCTTACCGAAGGAGAGCCGCTGAACAATGTCCCTAAAAGTGCTCGGGAACAGGGATTTAAGGTGCTAGAAGTGTCGCATGTGGAGGGATCAATTCACAGAGTACTCATTGAAAAATAATTCAAGGATATGCTGAGAATATCGCAACAAATTATAGATCTGATTATTGAGCATGCCAAAAACGGGTTACCGGAGGAAGTATGCGGTTATCTTGCAGGAACTGACCGCCATGTGACCAAACATTTCGCCATGACCAACATCGATCACAGTCCTGAGCATTTTTCATTCGATCCGTCGGAACAATTTAAGGTATTAAGAGAGGTGCGAAAAGAGGGGTTATCGATTTTGGCAAACTACCACAGTCATCCCGAAACACCGGCACGACCTTCAGTGGAAGATATCCGGCTGGCTTTCGATCCTGGCATTAGTTATGTGATCGTATCACTTGCTGGTGAATTACCTGATGTAAAATCATTCAATATTAAAAACGGCGAAGTTGAAAATGAAGAGATAAAAATTTTGTAACTTTATTCATTAAGGACAACGTCTTAACGATGTATATGTGGTACACTACCTGTTCAAAATGTGCGAAGAAACATGGTAAGAACTACGTGGTCATTCTTTCATAAATTGATTAGACAGAATAATTCATAATCCTTTTCCGGATTTTAGATTATTGAAATTCCGCATGTTTAACAAGAATTCAAATGTCCTTCCACACAAGGATGTTGTACAAATTTTCGGTCTGGGTTGTTCGCGCAGTAAACCTTTATCGCGTGAACTTCATCCTGTACTGCATCGCTCCTTCAATTTTTGTTTGTGTCACATAATCAGTATGATACTTGTTCGACAGATAAGACTCTGTCTGATCACAATAATGTTTACTGGCCGGGATACCGGAAGTCCCGGTTGGAATTATCGTGAGTGAACGATCCCAGTTGCCGGCATCAAAAATATGGCGCTCTGAAGCACCGTGATTGACCTCTGAATTCTTGTTCAAAGGATTTTCATAGGGTCCTACTGTATGAAAACTTCCTCCTACAGCATTTGGCCCCCGGCTGAGGTTTAACGCCCGATCCAGTATTTTGACCTTTGACAAAGGATGAGCCAGTGTAAACTTATGAGAATCACCCCATTCCCACGCCATAGGTTCGTTGCCAAACTCTAAAGTGAACTCCCTGACCGTTTGCTGAAAGGAGCTTTGGATAATGGCTCCGAAGGTTTCAGTCACCTCTTTGGTGTTAACATCATCTGTCCAGGATCCTCCGGGAGCAACCAGCATATTCTCCATAAAGTTTTCAAAAAATATTTTTTGCCCGGCGAATTGCGTCAACATTAAAGAATCCATCTGGTCTTTCACAAGATTGATGCCGGTGAGGTAATACCACTTTTCAAAAATCAATGCCTCAGGCCGCTCTTTCAGCATCGTGTAATCCCATTTTCCCATCAGATCGTAAACCGCTTTTTCTGTTATTGACAAACCGTTTTTATCAGTCAGGTGCGATAAAAAATATGGGGTAAATTTCCCGGCCATTTTAGATTTCTGATCACCCTGCATCTTTTTAAAATCATCGGGCGAAAGTTTCTCTTTCTCCTTCAGCATCTCCACAATCCGGTCCATCCGATAAGGTAAAATATACCAGTCGCTAATATGATAGGGATAATCGGCCGGTGCCGTTTTGCAATTTGCCGATGCCACATATCCGCATTCGGGGTTGAAAGTAAATGGCAATTCATCAAAGGGGACGAGCCCTTTCCAGTCATACCGTGTCGTATCACCCGGATAAACCAGGCTCCGGTTCCCCTCGCGGATCGGAATTCCGATCGTTGACTGCAGTCCGATATTCCCTTTAACATCCACATAAACTGCGTTTTGATTCACAGAACGGAAAGTTTTCAGCGCATTTCTGAAATCATTCCAGTTGGATGCCCGGTTCAGCAGGTAAACCGTTTGTATCTCGTCACTCTCCTCACTGCCCAGCCATTTCATCGACAGCACTTTGCCTTTTAGTTTCTTAAGTTCAGAGATGATTGGCCCCCGGTGGGTGTACCGGTTAACGAAAATTACGGAATCACCGCCCTTGATCCTGATTTTCTCCTCCACCTTCAGCAAATCTTTCCAGGCTCCATTCAACAAGTACTGATCCGGATGTTGGGGATTGATGGTTTCCTGATAAAAATCAGCATCGTCGGTCATTACGTTGGTAAATCCCCATGCGATCGAATCGTTGTGACCGGCAATAACCATTGGCTCGCCGGGCAGCACAACACCGGTCACATTCAGCTTCCCGGGGATTACCTGATGCATCTGGTACCAGATGCCCGGAATGTTCAATCCGAGGTGCATATCGTTGGCCAGCAATGGCTTGCCTGTGGTGCTTTTCTTCCCTGAGACGGCCCAGTTATTACTTCCCCGAAAGACATCCAGACCAAGTTCGTCGATTACTGAAGCTGTTTTCGAGAGTTTTGTAAGGACTTCCGCACTGCTTTTGTCCAGCTTAAAATCGGGATAAATTGCTGTTTTATGCACTGAATCCATATCCGGCAACATGTACCTTGAGAGATCCGGCCCTAGTTTCTGCCGCATCTGATCGAGCAAAATCTCACAAGTCCAGCCGGTTGACAGATCCCATGCCATATAGCCTATCAGATTAATCGAATGCTCAGGCAGCCAAGGTTCCGGTTGATACCCCAGTATGCCGAATTCGGGAGGAAGATTTTTCCCGGCTTGCGCGATAAACTGGTTTACACCATCGGCAAAGGATTCGATGCCGGCACGAATCTTTGGATCGGAAGTACTGAGAACTTTTCTTGATTTTTCGGGGAACCTGAGTAAACGGAACAATAAATCCGTATCCACCAGGTCTTTTCCGAAAATCTCTGACAGCCGGCCCTGGGTAACTTTGCGAAGCAGATCCATTTGCCAGAGCCGGTCCTGCGCCATCGCATAACCAGCTGAGAGGTACAAATCGTGTTCGTTCTGAGCGTAAATATGCGGAATAGCGAATGAATCCCGAATCACAGTTACATCGGCAGTAAGCCCCGATAATTTTATATTTTTATTGTAGTCGGGCAAGGACCTGGTTTGGTAATGATTCAAGAAAATCAAGCCGCTAATCAACGCAGCGCCGATCACAACCCCGATAATAACCAGTAATTTTTTCATATCATTTGCTTTAGAGGATGGGCAAGTTAGCAAATTTATTAACCATAAGGCTAATTTATTCGTAATTAAATGGACAACGCGGAAAAGCTCTATGCTATCCTGATAGCCATCATGATGGTAAATTTGAATGAATCATAACGCTTTATGCTTGAATTTATTGATTTGGAGGCCTTGTCATGGTGCTACATAATGTTTTAGTACTTTTTACCAATTTATTCGAATAATTTAAAAAATACCGTCTAAATGTTTTATTATCAATGTTTTATTTTCGAACTTGTTGTTGTAATTAAATAAATTTTTACCTTTGACGCGATAATTAGCCTTATGACTTGTCAGGAAGTGTTTAATTTTCGTCACTGATGAGTAAATGTAAATTTAAATTTAAAACGTATGAAACTTCTATTAAGTCTGTTTTTTGTAGGCTGTTTTGGAACAGTTCTGTTTGCCCAATCTACTATCAATGGGAATGTTAAGGATGCTAAATCCGGAATCCCAATGCCTGGGGCCGATATTACTGTGGTTGGAAAATCGATCGGGACGAATGCCGATGCCAAGGGAAATTTTAAGATTGTTGTAAATCAGGAGTTTCCAATTAAGGTGAAGATTTCCATGATTGGCTATATTTCTAACATTGTTGAAGTAACTGGCAGCACCCAATCGGTGAAAGTTAGCTTAAAAGAGTCGGATACTGAATTGGATGAAGTCATTGTTTCGGCATCAAGAAATCCGGAGAGAATTTTGGAATCGCCTGTTTCGATTGAGCGAATGGATATGAAGACTATTCAAAGTACATCATCTCCCAGTTTTTATGAAGGTTTGGAAAATTTAAAAGGGGTGGATATCAATACCAATAGTTTAACATTTAAATCGATCAACACCCGTGGATTTGCAACATTCGCCAATACCCGGTTTGTTCAGATGGTTGATGGAATGGATAATTCTTCTCCTGCGCTAAATTTTGCAATCGGGAACATGCTCGGTATGTCGGAACTTGATGTAAGCACCGTGGAAGTCCTTCCCGGCGCGTCATCAGCGTTGTATGGTGCGAATGCATTCAATGGGATCTTATTTATGAAGAGTAAAAATCCTTTTGAATCAGAAGGTGTCAGTTTTTATGGCAAAACGGGGTATACAAGTCAGAAAGCAGCAGGAAACAATCTATTTGTAGATGCAGGATTCAGAGTCGCCAAAGTCTTTAGCAATAAATTTGCAGCCAAGGCATCGGTCTCTTTTTTAAATGGAACAGAGTGGTATGCAACAGATTACAACGATTATGCCACTCCCGGAGCAAGCAGGACTAATCCTGCCTATGACGGATTAAACGTATATGGCGATGAAGTATCCACAAAGTTGGATTTCACGAAGATTGCCGTGGGTGCCGGCGTTCCCGCGCAGGTTGCCAATTTAATGGGATCTCAAACTGTCTCAAGAACGGGATACAATGAGCGTGATTTGATTGATTACGGTGCCAAAAGTATCAAAGGAGATCTTTCCTTAAATTACCGTCCCACGGGAAGTGACCTGGAAATTGTCTTTAATTCGAAATATGGCAAAGGGAACACTATTTACCAGGGTGCCAATCGTTATTCGATTCAGGACTTTAACATGACTCAAAATAAACTAGAAATCAGCAATTCTCATTTCTTCGTAAGGGCTTATACAACAGGTGAATCGGCCGGTAATTCATACGACACGCGTTTTGCCGCGATTAATCTAAACAGAAGCTGGAAATCTGATACGCAGTGGTTCACGGAATATGCAGGGACCTATGTTCAAAATTTCGTAGGGACTATTATGGCAGGCGGTACTCCTGATCCGGCTAAGATACATCAGATTGCCAGAAATGTAGCCCAGACCGGAGCATTCCTTCCAGGTACGCAGGCCTTCAAGGATGCTTTTGGGAAAATAATTTCAGATCCTAATCTTTCTACCGGCGCAAAATTTGTGGATAATACCAGGATTTATCATGTTGATGGTAATTATAATTTTGAACATCTGATTAGTTTTGCTGATATTCAGGTAGGTGGATCGTGGAGGCGCTATTCTTTGAACTCCTCCGGAACAATTTTTACCGACTATGATGGGGCGATCAATTACAATGAGATCGGCGCCTATACCCAGTTGCAAAAGAAATTTGCAGAGGACCGGCTGAAATTCACAGGATCCATCCGTTATGATAAGGCTGATAATTTTAACGGCCATCTTTCACCAAGACTTGCTTTTTCATATGCCGGCGGGGAAAAGAAAAATCACAATTTCAGAATTTCGTACCAGACCGGATTCAGGAATCCTACCACCCAGGATTTATACATTGGACTGGATGCAGGTAAGGCTATCTTAGTGGGATCCTCCCCGGCTAATCTGGACAGGTATAATTCCAAACCGATAAGTGTCAGTGCTACCGGAAAGGCATTAGGCAATCCTGCTACAGTTATATTAGTAGGCAGATCTGCTTATGAAAACTCATTTTCTTATTCTTCTGTGATAAAAGGAGCTCCTCAAAAATCAAATTTCCACTATGTACAACCCGAAAAGGTGAAAGCTTACGAAATCGGCTACAGGGGATCCTTGGGAGCTGTTTCAATCGATCTGAGCAGCTATTACAATAAATACAACGACTTTATCGGAAATAAAACGGTTTTGGTCCCGCTTTATGGGAAGGCTGATCTCTCCGATATTCATCCTGTAGTTAAACAACCCAATGCTTTGATTGCATTGAGCAGTGGCGACTATAAACCATTCCAGGTTTATACCAATACAAGTGCCGAGATCGCATCCTATGGGATTGCAGGTGGTATCACCTCTAAGATTTTCGAGAGCTATCTGATCGGTCTTAATTATACCTGGTCTAAATTCAATTTTGACCAGTCAGCTGATCCTGATTACGAGGCTGGTTTTAACACACCGGAACATAAAATTAAAGCTTCTTTGGGCAATTCAAATCTGTGTAAAAACTTTGGATTTAACGTAAATCTGCGTTGGAATAATAAATATTACTGGGAGTCAAGTTTCCAGGACGGATGGATTCCGGCGAGTACTGTGCTTGATCTTCAGGTGAATTATACGATTCCAAAATGGAAATCTGTTATCAAATTGGGTGGAGCCAACATTGGCGGTCACGAATACATGAGTGCTCCAGGAACCGGATACATTGGTTCGCAGTACTTTGCTTCGTGGACACTCAGTTTGTAGTCCGGCCACAAGTGTACCTCCCGGCGAACTTGAGCTGATTGATTCGGCTTTTAGCACATTTGCTACTCCCCCTCGCTTACAACGAGGGGGAAGCTGGAGGTCGTTTGTAACGACAATTTACGTGCAGGGGTTAAATAAAAAGATTTGTGAGTTGCAAATGGGTGGAAGCTGGTTTAAAAATTAAGCTAATTCCCTTGGCCTCAGGTGCTTAATTCCTTCATAATCGGAGAATTTGAAATCATCGAGTGAAATAACTATTTTCTCGTGATTATCCTTGATCAACAGCAGGGTGAAAGGTCTTTAATGTTATGACGACCTACAATATCTCTCAAGACAATTGTATTTCTTAAACTTTCAGTGTAATTTCACCTGTAAAATCCTGAGAATAGGAATTCGTAAATGTTTCCCAATTCAGGATATTCTGTACTTCGTCCAGGAAAATATAGATTTTACCGGTTAGATTGAATTGTTGACGATAATACATAAATAGTGCATCAAGATCAGCGGATGATTTAATTTCGTCAAAAGCACTATATTCTTTGTTGATGTGAAAAATATTTTGCGGGTTAACCCTTTTCACTGAAGTTAAATAATTGATGATCTGGTTTTAATAATAGATTTATGAGTTGCAAACTCATGACAATTATTCCCTCGTTGCAAACGAGGGGGAGCTAGGGCTGGGTATCTCAATAAGAATTTTGTTCGCTTTTTTAGCGAACATATAAAAATTTGTATACCTTTGTATTGAACAATGAAGCGGATATGGAGGTTGAATTTCGAAAAAAGTATTTGCGTGAATTGTATGAGACGGGCAAAACAACCGACAAGAAGCACCGTTTTCAACCGCAAATTATCAACGGCTATTTGAAATGCGTTAAGGCATTGGATGAAGCGATTCGAATGGAAGATCTATATGGTTTTAATGCGTTGCATTATGAAAAACTCTCAGGCGACAAAAAAGGGCTGTCATCGCTTCGGATAAACAACCAATACCGCCTTGAATTTCTGGAAATCGCCAATTTAGACGATAAAAGCAAGATTGAAATTTGTTCCTTAACCGATATTACAAGTCATTATAAATAAAAGAATTATGGGTAACCTGGGATTTCCGTTCCGCCCCTATCATCCGGGCGAATTGATAAAGGAAGAATTGGAGTGTCGCCATTTATCGCAAAGGAGGTTGGCATTAATCCTCGGAATTTCCTACTCCATGCTAAATGAAATTCTAAATGGAAAACGAACTGTCACTACTGATTTTGCGTTGCTTATGGAAGCCGCACTTGGCGTAAGTTCCAATTTGTTGCTGCGAATGCAAGTAAGTTACAACATTCAAACCGCGAGCCAGGACGTGACGTTGTCACAACGCCTTGCAGAGGTACGAAAGATTTGCGCAGTTTTGTAATAGCACAGCGATAAAATGTTGCAAATAGTGCTGATAACTAAGCGATAAAAAAAAACATATTTTGTTTTCAGAATTGACCGCGATTTAAAATTGAGGGACCCGGTTGGTCCGGTATTGCTACTCCCCCTCGTTTGCAAACGAGCGGGAAGCGGTTGGTCGTTTGTAACGACAATTTGTTTCTGTTGGAAGATTTGTGTTTTATAAAAAGAGGTAAGTCGCTAACCTTTGACCACTCATTTGCAACGGTTTTAATAATAGATTCATGAGTTGAAAACTCAAGACAAATAACCCCTCGGTGCAAACGATGGTGAGCTAGGCAGGTGCGGATTACAATCTTAATAGTTTAGTTTATTTATAATGTTGATCTGTTTGAACTACTTATTACAATTATTTTAGAAGCGTTTCTTTCAATTTTTTAGTTTTTCTGTTCATCTTAGTTCTCCATTTTGAATTTTGAATGAAAAAGAATAAACGGTTAGTTATTGATACCAATGTGGTAGTGAGCGCGCTTCTTTTCCCAGATTCTTCAGTAGGACTGGCATTTAGCAGAGGACTTTTATTTGGAACTATTCTTGTCTCGGAGTACTTACAAACAACATTTATCGCTTAAAATTAGTTTTTGACATTCATTATTTTTCATTATTCCTACATAGTCCTATTCCATATGTATACAACTATGTAAGGTTGTAAATTAGCATTAAAACCACTTAAACCAGTATTGCCAACAACACCACTTGGAGTTCCTGCAGATATTGCTATACTAGCTGTAGTAACAAGTGTATTTGCTGTATTTCCTGTATTTGGGTCTGCAATTGGCATATCAGCTCCACCCCCACCATAGGTATTATCAGAACGATACATTTGGTGATTATGGGCTGGTAATGCAGCGCCTGTAAATGTGTGAGTATGATCAACAACTGCAGCATGAGCTGAACCACCTATATCTCCTGCAACATACCCACTCCCAGAACCAAGCAATACGCGACCTGCTCCAAAAGCTACCCAAGTACCAAATCCAAGCGAAGTTGCAGGATTTGTGCTTATAGTGCTCAAATAAATGGATCCTATAGGATAAGCGTTTTGAATTGTAACCGCGGCTACACTTGCTGTTACAAAAGCTGTTGTGGCCAGTGCAGTAGTATTATTTCCTGCTGTCTCTGTGGGTGCTGTTGGTGTTCCTGTAAAAGTTGGAGAAGTTAAATTTGCTTTCAAATCATCATTAGCACTTAATTTATTGATAGCCTGCAATATATTATCGGTTGCAGCCACTGTTCCTGCGCCACTGACAAATCCAGTTAATAATTTACCGGTCACCGTAGAGGCAGAAATGGCTGTGGCACTTTGTGTTCCTGTTACATCGCCGGAGAGTGAACCTGAAAAGCTGGTAGCTGTTCCGCTGGTAATATCTGAAGTTA
>JBAXOA010000144.1:0-9351 GCA_037133495.1 Mariniphaga sp.
AAGAGCCCTGCTGATCTGATCAGCAGGGCTCTTTTTTGATAAGATGTGCCCGTTAAAGACCCAAATAGGTGAATGCGCTAATCCTTAACACACCGGACAGCCATTCCTGCAGTTTTTTCAATTTGTTTGATTGATTGTCCCTTCATTATTGCCCTTCTTACAGCCGAAACAAAATACAGCATAAAAAGTGATCCAGATCAATCCTGTATTTTTATAGTTCAATTTCTTTTGATATTGATTTAAATATCAAAGATAATCTTTTAAGACAATCACAATACAATCTTGATTGATGAATATAATTGTCTGAAAATTTCGTGAGATTGATTACTTTTGTCGCTCGTTTGTTTCATGATTCGTAAATGCGTTTATGAATGCCGACGGGAATTAATTTTAGTGAAATCATCTAATATGGAGCAACATAGAATAAACCATTTGCAAGAGCTTGAAGCAGAATCAATTTTTGTTTTACGCGAAGTGGTTGCACAATTTGAAAGACCGGTAATGCTTTTTTCCGGCGGAAAAGACTCGATAGTTATGTTTCATCTTGCATGGAAGGCTTTTCACCCTTTGAAAGTTCCTTTCCCCTTGATGCATATAGATACAGGTCACAATTTTGAAGAGACCATCAAATACCGCGACGATCTGGCCGAAAATACAGGTACAAGACTGATCGTTAAGTATGTGCAGGATTCAATTGACAATGGAAGGGCTACAGAGGAGAAAGGGTTGAATGCGAGTCGTAATGTACTGCAGACCGTAACGCTTCTTGATGCACTCGAAGAATTGAAATTTGATTGTGCCATGGGAGGCGGCCGGCGCGATGAAGAGAAAGCCAGGGCAAAAGAACGTTTTTTCTCCCATCGTGACGAATTTGGGCAATGGGATCCAAAGAATCAGCGTCCTGAACTTTGGAATCTTTTCAACGGAGCTAAGCATATGGGCGAACATTTCAGAGTATTTCCGATCAGTAACTGGACTGAAATGGATGTCTGGCAATATATCCTGATGGAAAATATTGAGATGCCAAGTTTGTATTTTACACATGAGCGTGAAGTATTTTGCCGCGACGGCGCCTGGATGGCAAGCGCCCCTTTTATGCAATTGAAGCCAAATGAAAAACTCGAGATCAAAAATGTCCGTTGCCGGACTATTGGCGACATTACCTGTACCGGAGTGACCCTTTCGGAGGCGAATACCCTCGAAGATATCATTCAGGAAGTAGCAGCGAGCCGTGTCACAGAAAGAGGCAGCAGATCTGATGATAAACGCTCGGAAGCCGCGATGGAAGACCGCAAACGCGAGGGATATTTTTAATTTAATTGATCATTATATATGTCTGGAAAAGAACACGGATATCTCGATATGGAATTACTGCGGTTTACCACTGCAGGAAGTGTTGACGATGGGAAAAGCACCCTTATCGGGAGGCTTTTATATGATAGTAAAGCAATTTTTGAAGACCAGATGGAAGCTTTGGAGCTTGCCAGTATTAACCGTGGCGGCGAAGAAGTTAACCTTGCATTGCTGACTGACGGACTTCGGGCCGAACGCGAGCAAGGGATTACGATTGATGTGGCGTACCGCTATTTCGCTACTCCTAAACGGAAATTTATTATTGCCGATACTCCGGGGCATATTCAATATACCCGTAATATGGTTACCGGAGCCTCCACCGCAAATGCCGCGGTGATTCTGGTTGATGCCCGTAACGGAGTGATCGAACAGACCAGGCGTCATGCCTATATTGCAGCTTTACTGAATATTCCTCATGTTCTGGTCTGCGTAAACAAGATGGATCTGGTCGGTTACGATCAGCAGGTTTTTGAAACGATTAAAGCCGATTTTATTCAGGTTGCCGGAAGACTCGATCATCAGGATATTCATTTCCTGCCTATTAGCGCTAAATTAGGCGATAATGTGGTTGACGAATCAACGAATATGCCTTGGTATACAGGAGCTACTTTTCTGGGATTACTCGAAATGCTGCCTGTCGGACAGGATTGGAACCAGAAAGATCCGCGCTTCCCTGTACAATACGTAATACGTCCGATATCAGACGAATACCACGACTATCGCGGTTATGCAGGACGTGTTGCGAGCGGTGTTTTCAAAGTAGGACAAGAAGTCGTTGTGCTGCCAGGCGGTCAAAAAACAACCATTGAGGCGATCGATTTTGCCGGTAAAAGCCTGGAATATGCGTTTCCTCCCCAATCGGTTACCATCAGACTCACCGATGAGATTGATGTCAGCAGAGGATCTATGATTGTAGATGCCATTAATCAGCCGCAACAATCGCAGGAGATCGATTTGATGGTATGCTGGCTAAACGAAAAACCACTTGTTGTTCGGGGAAAATACTCGATTAAGCATAATTCAAATGAGCTGCGTTGCATTATTACTGAGGTAAAATATAAAGTGAATATCAATACCACAGAAGAGATTCACGACGATTTAAGTGTTGGATTGAATGAAATAGCAAAAATTACCATTAAAACTACGAAGCCACTGTTTTTCGATCCTTACAAGAAAAACCGCGACACAGGAAGTCTGATCCTGATCGATGAAGCCACAAACAATGTGGTGGGAGCGGGGATGATTCTGTAAATTAAATCGATTGAGGGAATTAAAAAAACTGTAAATTTGGGCTATTAATTGGACATTAAAATCATTTATCATGACACGTCAGGATATAATAGAACGAACGGTTCAGGCTATAAACCAACTTCCGCAAGACAAAGCTTCTGAAATATCAGATTTTGCCGACTTTATTACTAAAAAATATGAAGAGCAATTACTAACTGATGGAATTCAGCAGTTAGTAACGGAGAGCAAATCTTTCAGCTTTTTAAATGAGGAAGAAGATCTATATTCGTTAAATGACTTGAAAGAAAGATACAATGAATAAAGGTGATATTGTGCTTATTCCTTTCCCATTTACTGATTTAACTGGTAATAAACTAAGACCTGCTGTCGTTTTAATTGATACGGATTATGACCTGATAGTTAGCTTTATTACCACACAACTTAAATGGAAAGAGACAAATGATCTGGATCTTTTGCCTTCAAGTGAGAACGGAATTAAGAAAGATTCTCATTCAAGTTTGTGTATAAAAAAGAGAGACCAGACTGGCCTCTCTTTTTGCAATATATTGATTTGTATTTTAGAGTTTTATTCCCAGCGTAAATACCAGCTCACTGTTGCTCCTTTGGTATTTTACCGGGTCATTTGACGAACTTACCTGGTAGATGTAGCTGTAATCTGTTTTTCTGCCTAAGCTGTACGACACATCAAATGTAACATTGTTAACGCGGTATCCGAATCCTGCGTTAATGGTGTTGTAACTCCAGTTGGCATTTGGCTGCGCCATATTATTGATCATCGTTTTATAAGGATTTCCGAATAATTCGTAGCCTGCCCGCAGACTCAGCGCTTCAGTAGGCTTGATTTCACCACCAATGTGCAGATTACTTACCGAACGGTAAATATTCTTGATATCTGTATTCTCGAATGAGAAATTATAGCCGTCGCGACCAGTTCTGAACTTTATATTTGAATAGTCAATATATTCATAATCAAAAGATATCATTCCTTTTTTCCCGAATTGGTACGCCAGACTTCCAATTGCTTTCATCGGAGTATCCATTTTGTACCCATAATCGCCAAGAGGTGATTCTGCTTTATGATTTCCATTTGCATTTGCACTTACAAATTTTAAATTGGAAGACAGTACCGAACTATACTCCTCTTTCATGTCGAAGAAGGTTGAAGTATGAATGGCCACACCAAGTCTTAATGCTGGTACCGGCCGGTAGATAGCTCCCAGTTTTAGATTGTAGCCAAAACCGCGGGTACGTGTAGTGCTGTAATAATCAAAATTTCCGAATTCTCCATCCTCGCCAAAAGTGGCAGATTCGTTGTAATAAAGGTCTTGCATTCCAATCGTTGCGCCAAGGTATAACTGATGATTGAAATTAGCTCCGAATGAGGCAACATATTCGTTGAGATATCCCTCTTTATTTAAAGTCAGGTTCTGATTGACCAGTTCATTGGGAAGCAAGATCGACTGATAGGAATTGCCCATTCCGTTTGCATCAGGATTTGCCACGTCGATAAGGTAATTTTCCCATGCCAGCTTGCTCTCCCATGGAGTTCCATTGCTGTATGGTTTATTCTCGTCAAGAAGATTATTGCTGTTGATGCCATTTGTATTTTCAGCAAAAGCATCCATTCTTGAATGAGGTGAGCCATTCTTGCCAACCGACATAGTCTGGTTAAAATTACTGAGCTTATTAAATCCGATTCCGAAATTAAAGGAAACTAATCCGGAACCTCCGGCCTGAACAGGTGTTGCCAGTACATAACCGAAGTTGCGAAAATTAAAGCTGTTACTACGGTCGCTTGTGATCTGATTCTGATAGGTAGCATCAGTACTGTTCATCCCAAGTACATTGAGAGAAGTAGACACTTCAGACTTGAGATAGACACCAATACCCGCCGGATTGATACTTAATGAAGAGAAATCTCCTCCGATGGCTCCAAAGGCATTTCCCATTGCTTTTGACCGGGCAGTTGAACCATAATTTTGTTGCGAAAAAATTAAAGCCTGATCGACATATTGACCAAAGGACAGGGTTATCAATCCTGCAATTGCAAATAGGGTTAGTAATATCTTTTTCATTTTTATATAATTTTTAGATGGTTGGATGAAATTCGAATCGTTCATTCAAGACTCGTTTTAGAACCAATATTTTCTTTGTGGCTTAAGATTTGTGCCGCAGTCTTTTAATGTCTGCGTCCGGATCCGCCGCCGCCACCACTGCTGCTTCCGCTGCTGCTTCCACTGCTGCTACCACTGCTGCTTCCGCCTCCGCCTCCGCCACCGGAGAATGATGATCCACTGCTATTTGAAGGGCTGCTTTGATAAGTGCTGCCACTGGAAGTTCCGCTGCTTCTTGAAGGCGTACTCGCAGGTGCACTGTAGCTGGAACCGCTTGAACTGCTGGAGCTTGATCCTCTTTGATAAGAACTGCCTGAGGATGATCTTCCGGAAGTTGCAGGGCTGGATGAACTCTGACTCTGTGGCCTTGAATAACGGTTTACAGGATCACTTCCCGACTGTGCCGAAGAAGATGGTCTGGTGTATTGACGGGTTGTCCCGCTATTGTAATTTGACTGAATATTTGTTCTTGGTCTCGAATAAGTAGGTGTATAAGTTTGCGTATTGCCTGATGATGAACTTTGTCTGACCCCCTGATTGCCTTGAGCTGGTGATGCTACCCTTTGCTGTGAAATTCCGGAAGACTGACTTCTGCGCAGATTGGTCATGATTTCTGTGTTTCTGGTTCTTCCGGTCTGACCCGAAACGTTCGTTCCTGAGTTTCTGTTGAGATTTGGATTAACGGTGTAACGTGTACCGGCCTGACGGGTTGAACCTGTTCCTGCTGTTCCTGCTGCCTGCCGTCCTGTTGTTGTTCCTCCATTATTAATAACACCTGATGATCTGCCATTCAGCGTACGGCCTCCTGAATTTACAGCCGATGATGATGAGCCAAATGCGGCGCTTCTCGATCCTCCATATCTTACTGCATTCGAGCGACCGGCTCCGGTTTGGTTTTGCCGTCCAAAGTAGCGTTCGCGGGAATTGATACCTGTACCTCCCCATAAGCCGCCACCGTAGCCGCCACCATATCCCATACCATAATAACCGCCGTATCCTCCGTAACCACCATAACCGTAGTATCCGCCATATCCGCCGTAGCCGTAATATCCGCCGCCCCATCCGCCAAAGGGATACCATGGATCGTACCAGCCGCCATAACCACCGTAACCGCCGTAACCCATGCCGTAACCCATGCCGTAACCCATGCCGCCGTATCCGCCAAATCCTAAGCCCCAGTTAAAACCCCATCCCGGTGAATAATACGAATCCCAGTAAGGATCATAGGCATAAGGATTATAAAAAGTTCTGATACGGGTTGTATAACTGATGTCCTCATCATCATTGTAATTATCGATAAAGAATTTTGCCTCCTCATCCGATTCATAAGTGGTGTCAGCTTCTGTTGCACCATCATTGAAGGCATAACTATCGCTTTTGTCATTCTTTAGATAGTTGTCAACGATCTTTCCTGCCTCATCCTGCCGCAATCCGGAGATGGTCGTCGACCGCCTGACCGGCTGTTCCTGTTGTGGAATATCACTCACAATAACAGGCGGATGATCGCCCGGCGAATAATAAATATCGTCGGAATAACTACTTGACGTAACCATAGAGCCTGTTGTGCAGGCACTTGCGATAAGTGCGATGGCTGAGAGCAGTTTGACATTTGTTTTCATGATTTGTTATTTTTTATATTAAAAAATCCCTGAACTTTTCGTTATTTTGCGTATCGATTTCGTCGATTCTAATGCAAATATTATACCAAAAAATCAATAATGGCAAAAGTTCTCACTACAAAAGAAGAAAATTATTCTCAATGGTACAACGATTTAGTCGCAAATGCTGATTTAGCCGAAAATTCAGCTGTGCGCGGGTGTATGGTAATAAAACCTTACGGATACGCGATTTGGGAAAAAATGCAGGCCCAGCTCGATAAAATGTTCAAGGAAACTGGTCATGTCAATGCCTATTTCCCCCTTTTTATTCCCAAATCCTTCTTTTCAAAAGAGGCTGCCCACGTGGATGGTTTTGCCAAAGAATGTGCAGTTGTAACCCATTACCGGCTTAAAAATGACCCCGACGGAAAAGGCGTGGTGGTCGATCCTGATGCTAAACTCGAGGAAGAACTGATTATTCGTCCCACTTCCGAAACAATTATATGGAGCACCTATAAAAACTGGATTCAATCTTACCGCGATCTTCCCATTCTTTGTAATCAGTGGGCAAATGTAGTGCGATGGGAAATGCGTACCCGGATGTTTCTCCGGACAACAGAATTCCTTTGGCAGGAAGGGCATACCGCTCACGAAACAAGTCAGGAGGCATTGGAAGAAACTGAAAAAATGATCAATGTTTATGCAACGTTTGCCGAAGATTTTATGGCAATCCCGGTTATTAAAGGGGCTAAATCGGCTAACGAACGTTTTGCAGGCGCACTTGAAACCTATACCATTGAGGCATTAATGCAGGACGGAAAAGCTTTGCAGTCAGGTACTTCTCATTTTCTTGGACAGAATTTTGCCAAGGCTTTCGATGTTCAGTTTGCTGCCCGTGACGGTAAGCTCGATTATGTATGGGCAAGCTCATGGGGTGTTTCCACCCGTCTTATCGGGGCCTTGATTATGGCTCATTCAGATAATAATGGTCTGGTACTTCCTCCTAAACTCGCTCCTTACCAGGTGGTTATCGTTCCTATTTACAAAAACATGGAACAGCTGGCCGAGATAACGGTAAAAGTTGAAGAGGTGATGACCAAACTTCGGGCCCGCGGAATAAGCGTAAAATACGACAACCGCGATACGCAACGGCCGGGTTGGAAATTTGCTGAATATGAATTGAAAGGTGTTCCTGTACGGCTGGCTATCGGTCCGCGCGATCTTGAAAACGGCTCGATAGAAGTGGCACGCCGCGATACACTCGAAAAATCGGTCGAAAAACTTGACAACATCGATCAGGTAGTGGAAGATTTGCTTGACGCGATTCAAAAAAATATCTACAGCAAAGCCTTTAATTTCAGGGCAGAAAATACAACTATCGTTGATTCGTACGATGAATTTAAAACCTTGCTCAATACCAAAGGCGGATTTTTTCTTGCCCATTGGGATGGAACAACAGAAACCGAGCTGCGCATCAAAGAGGAAACCAAAGCAACCTTGCGCTGCATTCCGTTCGGGGGTGACGAAGAAGAAGGTAAATGCATGGTTACCGGCCTTCCTTCAAAACGAAGGGTGATTTTTGCACTCGCATATTGAGAAATTGTCAATTATCAATTACGAATTATCAATTATCAATTAGGTCCGTCAGCGTTCAACTGAGCTCACGCCGAAGTCTGACGGAAAGAATTAAAAAAGACGAATGGAGAATAAAGTTGTTGAACGTTTTTTGAGATATGCCAGAACGAATACCTGCTCCGATGCAACAAGCGGTACAACTCCAAGTTCTCCTGGTCAGCTCGAATTTGCCAACGCGCTGGCAGACGAATTAATCGAAATTGGGCTGCACGATGTTGAAGCCGATCAGTACGGATATGTATATGCCACCTTGCCGGCCAATATTGACCGGCCGGCTCCGGTTGTCGGCTTTATTTCACATATGGATACCAGTCCCGATTTTACCGGGAAGAATGTTTTTCCCCAAATAATAGACCATTATCCGGGAGGGGATATTCTGCTGAGCAAATCAAAAAACATCTTGCTTTCACCGTCGGTATTTCCTGATTTAAACGCTTATATTGGTCAGCGATTGATTGTTACAAATGGTAAAACCCTTCTGGGCGCCGATGATAAAGCCGGAGTAGCCGAGATTGTTACCGCTATGGAATACCTGATCAACCAGAAAGAGATCAAACACGGAACGGTCAAAATCGCTTTTACACCTGATGAAGAGATCGGGGAGGGGGCAGACCATTTCGATGTTGAGAAATTTGCAGCTTCCTTTGCCTATACCATCGATGGCGGTGAAGTTGGAGAGCTCGAATATGAGAATTTCAATGCTTCGGGGGCTAAGATTGTTATTCATGGTTCGAGTGTTCATCCCGGATATGCCAAAGGGAAGATGAAAAATGCCATATTGATTGCCAATCAGCTCATCGCCATGCTCCCGGCCAATGAGGTACCTGAACAAACCGACGGGTACGAAGGATTTTACCATGTTACAAAGTTGAACGGATCTGTTGAGCTGGTTACCATTGAATTTATCCTGCGTGATTTTACCCTTGAGGGTATTGGTAAACGTAAGCAGTATTTGCAATCGGTTGTGAAGATGATCAACAGCGAGTTCGGAAAAGGAACGGCTGAAATTGCTCTAAAAGATCAGTATCTCAATATGCGTGAGATGATTGAGCCGGTAAAATACATTGTCGATATTGCAGCTGAGGCGATCACGGAAGCTGGTGTTGAACTCAAGATTGTACCCATTCGCGGCGGCACCGATGGGGCGCGGTTGTCATATATGGGACTTCCCTGTCCGAATATTTTTGCCGGAGGGCACAATTTCCACGGGCGGTACGAATACATACCCACGCCGTCGATGGCCAAAGCGTGCGAGGTAATCGTTAAAATCGTTGAAAAAGTGGGGTTGTTGAACGGTTGATGCCCAGGTAATCTTAAATAAATATTTCGGTGCCTTGCACCTTTGGGTCTAAAACGATTAATCTTCTACAAATATCGCGGTGCTCTGCACCTTAAAAAAA
>JBAXOA010000145.1:0-9348 GCA_037133495.1 Mariniphaga sp.
GCACCAAATCCAACTGCTTTAATTGGCTTTCTTCCAAAGAACCAGTTGAATACATCGAGATTATGCACATGCTGTTCTACAATATGATCGCCTGAAAGCCATTTCCAGTTCACCCAGTCGCGTACCATAAATTCCATATCGCTCCATTCCGGTTTACGCTCCCTGTACCATAACATTGACTGATTCCAATAAACATTTCCTGAAACAATCTCTCCGATCAAACCACTCTGAATCTGTTTAAAACTTTCAACATAGCTCCGTTGATGGTGACGTTGCGTACCGGTAACGACACATAAGCCCTGAGTTTCGGCTTTTTTCGCGGTAGCCATGATTAAACGAGCACCAACAGGATCGACACAAACCGGTTTTTCCATAAATACGTGCTTCCCTGCCTCAACTGCAGCTTCAAAATGGGTAGGTCTGAAGGCTGGAGGTGTTGCAATAATGACAAGGTCAATATCTGAAGCGAGTACTTTTTTGTAATTATCTATTCCTGTAAAACACATATTATCGGGAACCTCTATTTTTTGTCTGCCCCTAAAGCCCTTGCGGCATTCGTCAATGCGATCCATAAATAAATCGCCTAAAGCCACTATTTGAACGTTTGGAGATGAATCCAAAAAATTCTGGACAGCACCCGATCCACGACCGCCACAGCCAATTACACCTGCTCTTAATAACTTCCCATCGGTTGCCTTGTCAACAAGGTTAGGGATATAGGCTCCTGCAAGCGACTTCAACGGAACCAATTTTTCTGGTCCTGCGGCACATGATGCCAAAACAGCGCTTGCTCCAATAGTACTCACAGCACCCACAACTGCTGTAGTGGTAAAAAAATCTCTTCTACTCAGCGAATTCTTTTTAGTCATGATTTTTTGTGTTAAAAATGGATTAGTATTTATTTTGTTAATTTAATAATAGAACTATCAGGTTCGCACACTACTCTAAACCCGACTCCTTTAATATCGGAATACCACCAAATACTCTTGGGTTGCTGAGGATCGGTTTTCAACCAATCAGCCGTTCGCGTAAATCCTCTGGTTGCCGACCTGAGTTCTTTTGCATCGAAGGCGTAATTTCCTCCGCGAATAATATGTTCTTCACCCGATTCAGGTCCCTTAGGGTTAGTGACAGTTGTGCCTGTTTTGGAGTAAGCATTTTCGGCATAGAAATCCGAACAATATTCAAACACATTACCGAGCATATTTTTCAGGCCAAAAGGATTAGGTTTTACAAATCCTGGTTCCTGGGTTTTTCCTAATGAATTAAGGGAGTACACGACATATCGGTTGATATTGGAGGTATCGGCACCAAAAATTTTGCTCCGCAGTCCTTGTTCGGTTAAACGTTTTGGATCGCCAGAGAAAAAATAGGGATTATCGGTGCCGGCTCTGCAGGCATATTCCCATTCGGCTTCGGTCGGCAGACGATAATGTTTTCCGGTTTTTTTAGAAAGCCACTGGCAATAGATGGTTGCGGAATAATGGGTCATTGTAATGGCAGGTCTTTTGCCGCTTCCCCATCCCTGATCAGGAATTCCAAATGGTGGTGTGGGCCCGGTAACAGCATCTGGAGAATTGGCATTATGTGCCATCACCAGATTTGGATCAACACGCCCTTCCGACATTGTTGATGCAAAAAAGGTCCAGAATTCGTCCCAGGTCACTTCAATTTCACCCATAAAGAAAGGCGATATGGTAACATTGCGAACAGGCCCCTCATCGGCTTTGCGGAAAGGTTCATTTTCGGGACTGCCCATCTTAAATGTCCCTCCTTTTACGGCTACCATATTAAAGGAAATAGCGCTGTTGGGAATTAATTCCTTGAAATTTTCAAAAGCTGTGACCTTTGCAGGTGCAGCATATAAATCTTTTGAGGCGACGCTGCTAACAGGAACGCCAGTCATTTTAGCGTGTTTGTAGTTAGCATTGTAGTGTCCGACATCGAGATGGCAATTAATGCACTGGAGATCAAGCTTATCGACATTCTTTTCATAGTAAAGATGAGCAGTACCCCCTTCAGCAGTCAACCCTTTTGAAAATAGATTCTGATGGCATTTGATGCACGACTCATTGTAAACTATTTTTACGGCATGCTCAAGCAACCGTTTGCTTTCCCAGTTAAATGACTCTTTCTTCTTGAAATAGAAGCCATATAAATCACTCAATCCCGTTTTTGCTTTTTGAAATATATAGCGATTATCCTCTTTGGGAGGTAAATGGCATTCTACACAATGAACTCTGACGCCGCTCGGGTTGTAAAAATGTGTTGATTTTTTCCAGGAAGCATCAGCATCAGGGTGAATGTGGCAGGATTGACAATATTCATCGGTGGAAGTAATTTTTATTGCTTTATTGCTGGTATACAAAAGAATGGCAAAAGCTATGATGCCGATAAAAAACACAAGCCATGACCAGTTTGGAAATTTAAACTTCTTGATCATAAAAAAGAGAGAAAAAGGATAATCGAAAATTGAAATTAGTTCATCTACGGCGTCAAATATAACGAAAAATTGGTTATATTGATATGCTCATAATATGGATTGATTCTTAATTAGATCGTTACTATTGGTTTATTTTATGGTAATATCCTGCATCTTCAAAATATGTATCATTTAAATATTTCAGAGAAAAGCTTACTTTTTTGATTTTTCCATTTCCCATAGCTCCCTCTCTTTTTTCATTCTGGGTTCATATTTAGGAGTAGTAGGAATAAAAGAGATATCGATAAATGAAACCTTGTGGTTTTTATCAATTTTAAGGAGTAACGACTGGTACGGATTAAACGCTAATACTACCGGAATCTTGGTTCCCTCATAATGAATTTCGATTGGGAAAGTTTCTTTTTTGTCATTTAACGATTGACCAAACTCCAAAGGAAAAGTAAGGTGCTTTGATTTAGGATTGGCAAAAAACACAATCAGGCCATCATTTGTTTTTCTGCACCAGTAATCGAATTTTTCTGTTCCTTGAATTAATGGGTTAATTTGCTCCATTTCATTCCACGTCTGTTTGACATTACTAAATTTACGCAGTTTTTCAATTAACGTCTGGTAATTGTCTTTTGATTTATGCAATCCTGGTTCCTCAGCGTTCTGTTTCAGGCAAACGGGAAACCCTTGTCCTGCCAGCTCTGCCAGACGTTTAAGAACTTCAATATCCAGGTATTTTGCATCCAGATAGAGTGCGGAAAAGGATAGATCACCGGCATACAGCAGCCCATTTTTGAACTTGGCCTTCTTTAAAAATTCACTGTTTATCCACAATGGCCGCCACGCTTTAAGTTCCTCGGGCAGGTAAGTATATCGCTGTTCATAAGCTCCCCATGCCCATATCATCTGTTTCTCAGCAGGCAATTCTCCTGCTATCCAACTATCTTCTACGGGCATATATACTGCTATTCCAGAATAGGTTACGCCTTGTTTCATTACGGCTGAAACCTTTTCCATATAGTGGTTAAATGCTTGTATTTCTCCGGCCAGGGAGCCACTCTCGCCAACGTGGACCGACGCATAAAATTTCACAGTGTCACAGCGGGCGGGATTAAGTGGTTTGCCATGCCAGATAATGTGATTTACTCCATTGGCAAACAGAGCATCTGCCAGCAGTTTCAGGTCTGCAGTCTGCTCCTGCGAATGATGGTTACGTGGCCAGCCATAGAGACAAGTAAAGGTTTCTGAAGTTACCACTTTTTTGCCGGACAGACCGGCAGCAGAAGCCACGATATTGGAATACGAGGGTTCGTAAAGTAAAGCCTCACTTTCGGGAACATCAACAGTGGCATAAGATGAAATAATATCGCAAGGAGCACCTGAACATTGAACTCTTGAATAAGCGCCCAGCTCATGACTTTTTTGGGTAAATGGCTTGTAGAATTCCTCAATTACATAGTTGGAAAGAAGCTTCATATAGTCGTACCGAACCTGTTTGTATGGATCAGAATTGGAATATAAACTATCGGAATAGTCTGCAAGCGAGTATCCATATTTCTTTTTGAAATTAACATCAAATCCCGGAGTGGTCAGATATTTGGTTTCTACTTCCCATGAGTCGCAAAACAGACCGGAGATCAGTCCTTTTAGTGCCGGTTTCAGTGCATCTCCGGTCCGGGCCGCATAATTGAAAAATGCTTTTCGGTTTAAATGATCAATCACATAACCTTTCTTTGGATAATCCCACGATGCCTTGATATCCTGACGCCATACTGTATCTCTCAGGTTTCTCGTCGCCTCGCTGTATGGCACCTTTATATCTCCGAAGGGCCATAATGAACCGAAAGTAAAATCGCAGCCAAGATTCATGCTGTCAGTACATTGTTTGGTAAACTTAACCATCTTCGTCCATTCAGGGCTGAGCCATTCCTGTCGGGGAGTGTAATGAATGGTGTCTTTTTGCATTCTGTTAAGCGGATAAACCCAGGCAATCTCTACTCCGCCAAATCCATTCTTCTTCAACCATTGTAAATTATCGATAATGGCTGATTTTTCAATTACTGAGGCGAACCACCACCAACGTGTCCAGGGCCGTGAATCCTGATATAATCTTGTCGCTTCCATTCTGAATTTCTCTTTTTTGGGAATGGATTGAGCAGTTAGGAAAGCGATATAACCGATAAACAAAAGGGTGAACAGTGTGGCTTTTTTCATGAATCAATTGGTTTTACAGTAATAACGTTACCTTAAGGAGACGGATGAAAGCGTTCCGGGAGGCTTATTGAAATATTTCAAAACAAGCTATCTATTGTTAATGAATTAGATACTATGTCATTGGTTTGTGAATTGGCAGTTATTCCAAAAGTAGTAATCATAGTTATAAAGATGTTTTTCCTTGTCTTGGTTACCTTGATCAGTACATCTTTTTTTTGTCTGAGATTTTTTGCATCCTCGGCAGTCATTGTATATTCTGCTTCCAGAAACTTCATTTCGCACAGGTTTATAGCAGCATCTTTCCGATCGATCAGTAAGTCGATCTGAGCTCCTGTATCAGAGGTATCATTATGTGGCAAGTAGTACCATGGTCCATAAAAAGTTTCGACCATTCCAATACCTAGTGCATTTTTAATGGGTTGTATATGTTTCATGCAGATACCTTCGAAAGCATAACCGGCCCATGCTCTTCGTCTTGGATCGTTTTGTTTGGAGAGCCAATAGCCTTCACCCGGATCTCTTTTGCCAAGGGGCTTGATCCAATCAAAATAAAAGAGCGTAAATTCATCGGTAATCCGATAAATTGCGTCATTTGATTTTTTTCCAAAGGGAATCCTCGACAGGATAAATCCTGATTCTTCTAATTCTTCAAGTATTTGGGTGGCAGTACCTCCGCTTAATATTTTGGCTGCTGATAATATCAAATTCCGGTTCATTCCTGACCGATTTTTCCTTAAAACCTCTATAACCCTTGTGTATTGATTGCTTTGATTAAAAAGTGATGAGTAAAGTTTTTCAAACTCGCTCCTTAGCAGGCCACCCCTTGCAAAGCAAATTTTGTCTATAATCTGAGCTGATGAAAGACCTGGTTCAGCTTGTTTCAGGTAGAATGGTACTCCACCCATGACCATATATAGTGAAATAATCTGGAATCGTGTAAGTATAACTCCCCTCGATTTCAAAAAATTTTCAGTTTCTGCGAGTGTGAATGGCAATAAACGGATCTGGCGGGTTAGTCTGTTATGAAGGCCCCCTTTTGAAGTCACAATTTTCTGTATCATCCAGGAGGCTGCAGACCCGCAAACAACAAGCACCAGATTATTTTGTTTCGAACCAAAACTGTTCCAGAAATGTTCTAGTGCTCCTACAAAATTTGATTTAGGGGTATTTAACCAGGGCAGTTCATCCAGAAAAACGACCATTTTCTCAGGATGGTTTTTTTGGGTCAGTGTTTTTAGATATTCTTCCAGAATAGAAAAAGCGTCAAACCACGATCCTGGAATCTGAGGCTGAATACCCATTCCGATTGCACTTTTTAGTGACAGTGCAAAATTTTTAAGCTGAACTTTCAGGGATGATTGGTAAACACCCACCAATTCAAAGCAGATCGAATCTTCATAAAACTCCCTGATCAAAAACGTTTTACCGATCCTGCGCCGACCATAAACCGCAATAAATTCGGGATCAGGTGATTGAAGCGCTTTTGCCAGTATTCCGGTTTCGTAAATTCTTCCAATTATTTTCCCTTTTGCCATAAGATCAATTTTGGCTGTATACAACTTTTTATCTATAGCCAAATATACACAATTTATTTTATTTTGGCTGTATATAACCTTTTATATTTAGCCAAAATATAGATTGCAGGGTAATTATGGCTGAATTTAATTAGTTATAATGAGCCAAAAATGGAATTAAATACTTAAAATGGCTGAGTATAAATTTTTATAATTAGCCAAAATCATAAAAACGATTTAATTATGGCTATTTATAACTATTTATTACCGGCCAAAGTAACATTTGGTTTGATATAAATTATTAACTTTCGCAATCTTTCTAATCATCCTAAAATTGAAAATATGTTGCCAAGAGTATTTTTCATCAAAATGAAATTGTCTGTGTCGATTGTGTTGTTTTGCTTCGTTTTTTATCGTTCAATGGCACAAGAACAAAAACTTACCTGGGTAAAACAAGCATCAGGAGTATGGGTTGCCGAAATAGGGAAACCTGAAGCCGTAAATTTTACAAGTACTTCTGGTGTAAAGCCGAAAACAGAGGCAATAGCGGCAATGCAACAAGTGCTTTTCCCCCTGCGGGAAGATGAAATTAATACAGTTGTTTATGACGGTAAAACTTACCTTCAATTTCCACTAGAGGTTGATGAGAAAATCTTTGGTCTGGGCCTGAATTTCAAAACTGTTGAACAAAGGGGCCGGATTCTCAGGTTGCATGTCGATCATTATGGCGGAGAAGACAATGGCAGAACTCACGCGCCGGTTCCATTTTATGTTTCTTCAAAAGGGTATGGCATTTTCATCAATTCTGCCCGCTACATCGATGTTTGGTCTGGCACAGCCGTATTAAAAGAGAGTAGCTTTCCCAATAATCCAAAAGACCGGAACACTGATAAAAGCTGGACTTCCAAACCTTATTCCGATAATGTCTCTGTTTTAATTCCTGCCGAAGGTGTTGAAATCATTGTTTTTGGTGGTCCAACGACATTAGATGCCGTGAGCCGGTTTAATTTGTACAATGGCGGAGGCTGCTTGCCTCCGAAATGGGGACTTGGATTCTGGCACCGGACCCCAACTTTATATACTGATAAACAGGTTTTGAGTGAAGTTGCTGAATTTAAAAAACATCAGTTTCCTTTATCCGTTATTGGACTCGAGCCGGGGTGGCAGAGTAAATCGTATCCCTGCACTTATGAATGGGATCAGGGACGCTTCCCGGATCCGGCAAAATTCATAGCCCAATTAAGAGATCGGGGAATTCAGACTAACCTTTGGATCAATCCTTATATTTCACCGGAATCGGAACTGATCAGGAAATTGAAACCTTTTACTGCTTCTCATTTAGTTTGGAATGGCTATATTCCCGATTATGGGCTGCCCCAAGTAAATACAATTATTGGTGATCACCTTAAAAAACATCAGCTCGATCTTGGTGTTAGTGGTTTTAAAATGGACGAGAACGACGGCTTCGATGGTTGGCTTTGGCCTGATGTGACATTGTTTCCCTCTAAAATTCCTGCAGAACAGATGCGTCAGCTTTATGGAGTGATGATGCAAAAAATGACCACCCAACTTTATCGCGGACAAAACAAAAGAACTTATGGCTTAGTAAGGGCTTCAAATGCAGGTGGAACCTCTTTCCCCTTTGTAATATATAACGATTATTACAGTCATCGTGATTTTATTACCGCATTGATTAATAGCTCTTTCATCGGTGTATTATGGACGCCCGAAGTACGCAGTTCCAAAACCGCAGAGGAATGGTTGCGACGAATGCAAACTGTTTGCTTTTCACCTCTGGCTATGCTCAACGCCTGGTCTGACGGAACAAAACCATGGTCGTTTCCTGAAGTTGAAAAACAAGTAGCCGAGGTTGCCAATTTACGAATGCAACTTATTCCATATCTTTATACCTGCTTTGCTGAATATGCCTTTTTTGGTCGCCCACCCATGCGGGCCATGAATCTTCTGGCCGGATTCGGAGAAACGGATGAAAAAGTTGAGGGGAAGCTGAGTTCAACTAAGAATCCGTATGCAGCCGCGAGTAAAAAAGAGATGAAAGATCAGTTCATGGTAGGTGACAACCTCATAGTTGCACCATTATTCGAAGGAGAAACATCGCGAAAAGTGATTTTTCCTAAAGGGAAATGGTTCGATTTTTACACCGGGAAACTAGCCGGAGAAGGCGAAATGATCGTGGTAACACCAGGTTTGGACAAAATACCGGTATATGTGAGGGATGGTGGAATCATTCCAATGTTTGAACCGTCACAAACTACGGCGAAATCAGGAGATAAACAGAACCTGATCATCCGCTTTTATGGAAAACTAACATCAACTTACCAATTATATGACGATGACGGCGAAACATATGACTATGAGAAAGGAGCATTCTCCTGGCGCCAAATCTGTGTAACAGCAGGCAAAGACGGTCAGTTTAGAGGGACTGTCTCGAAGCCGGGAAAATCGAAACCTGATAATATTGGAAAGGTTAACTTTCAGTGGATGACTGAATAAATTGCAAAATTATTAACCTTCAGAACAAGACCAGATGCTTTTATGAGTATAATAATCAAAAGTGTTCCATACTTCGCTTTCATTACTTTTGGATGTATGGCTTTAAACTGCAATGCGCAGCAGCCAACTCAAAAACCCAATGTGATATTTATTTATGCAGATGATATTGGATATGGTGATGTGAGCTGTAATGGAGCCAAGACAATTCATACCCCAAATGTCGAATTTCTTGCTGGAAAGGGTGTTCGTTTTACCAATATGCACAGTACTGCGGCAACGTGTACACCCTCCCGGTATGCAGTGCTGACAGGTGAATATGCATGGCGCCGGAAAGGAACTGGAATTGCAACTGGCGATGCAGGTTCGATTATTCGTCCCGAAAGATATACGTTGGCTGATGTATTTAAAAATTCAGGTTACCAAACAGGTGTTATCGGGAAATGGCATTTAGGTCTTGGCAATAAGACAGGAACTCAGAACTGGAATGGTCATATCACTCCCGGTCCATCCGACCTTGGATTTGATTATTCTTTCATTCTTGCGGCCACCGGTGACAGGGTTCCTTGCGTTTATCTTGAAGATGAACGAGTGGTAAATCTAGATCCTAACGATCCTATATCAGTCAGTTACGAACGAAATTTTGAAGGCGAGCCAACCGGAAAATCGAATCCGGAA
>JBAXOA010000146.1:0-9339 GCA_037133495.1 Mariniphaga sp.
TGGCAACAGTGAATCACGAATTAAGGACTCCATTAACGCATATCTTAGGTTTTAGCGCGCTCATTAAATCAGGCGTAGAACCTGATGAGGCAAGAAGTTTTGCAGCTGATATCGAAACCAGCGGGAAAAATTTGCTCTCGATTATTGAAGACATTTTCTATCTTGCATTGGCAGAAGACGACACGATCAAATTGCGCAACCAGTCGTTCAATGTGATCGATCATTTTAAGGAGAATAAATCTTCCTTTGAAAATATATTGCACACTTCAGGTAAGCAGGATCAGATAAAACTGATTTTTAAGCCGCAGATTGATATTGATTTAGCATATTTCAGAGCCGACAAAAGTAAAATCAATCATGTTCTATCTCATTTGTTTAGAAATGCAATTAAATTTACCAGTAAGGGCACAATTGAGGTTGGTTTTAGTATAACAAATAGCAGTTTGTTATCTTATTATGTAAAAGATACCGGAATTGGAATTTCGAAGGAAATGCTACTGATGATTTTTGATTTCTTCCGCCAGGGAGATGAGCGCTTAAGCCGCGACTATGAAGGGCTTGGCATCGGATTGGCCATTTCCTTAAGAATTTCAAAATTGCTCAATGGAACGCTGACTGTAGAATCAGAACCAGGGAATGGAAGTACCTTTTATTTCTCAGTTCCGCTTGAATTGATACCTGCATTAGCTGAAACCGACAACAGCTATTGGACGATCTAAAATTGAATAACAAAAATGCTGGTTTTTTGCTCTTCTGCTATTTCTTCAGATTTAGCAGTTTCATCATTTTTTTTGCAATATCAGTATTCTCCATGAATCCGGTAAATTGTTCTGCACCAGGACCAAAAGCATAAATTGGCACAGCCACACCAGTATGCTCTCCGGATGTATATTTAGCAATAACCTTTCCGGTTTTATAGTCGCCACCATTAATTGTCATTCCACCCGTTTCGTGGTCGGCAGTAACGATGATCAGTGTTTCGCCATTTGAGGCAGCAAATTTGAGTGCGGCACCCACAGCCCTGTCAAAATCAAGTGTTTCGAGTACAACGCCAGGTGTTTTATTCTCATGTGCCAGGAAATCGATCTCTGATCCTTCCACCATCAAAAAGAAACCTTTAGTACTTTGTGACAGAAGATTGATAGCTGTTAGTGTCGCCGGGACAAGTATTTCACCTCGCTCCGGCATTGGCACATCGTGTTCTTGCGCGGTAAAGCCTGCCAATTTTCCTGATTTTACCTTTTGGATATCATCAATATTGTATAGCACCTGATAGCCTTTATCTTTCAGTTCTTTACTCAGATTTCGTTTATCCTTGCGATCCTCAAAATTTTTTATTCCTCCGCCAATGAAAACATCAATATTTGTTGTTAAAAATTCAGCTCCTATCTCTTCATAATTTCCCCTTGAAGCAGTATGAGCAACGAAGGATGCGGGCGTAGCATGGGTGATGGCAGAAGTGGAAACCAAACCAGTCTTCATCCCTTTCTTTTCAGCTAGTTCGCGAATGTTTTGAACCGGATTCTTATCAGGATCAAGGCCAATAGCTCCGTTATAGGTTTTAACCCCGGCTGAGAGGGCAGTTCCGCCTGCTGCAGAATCCGTGATGTAATCATTTGATGAATAGGTCTTTGAAAAGCCAATATGTTTAAAATTTTCCAGAAACAGATGGCCTCCGTTAGCGGTCATAGCAGCATAAACATGAGCCAGCCCCATACCGTCGCCAATCATCAGGATTATATTTCTAGGCTGCTTCTTCTTGCTTGAATCTACATAATGTTGTACTTCATAAAACGAGCCACCTGGATAAACCTCATTCAAAGCTTTATTTTTAGGGTCTTTGTACTCTTCCTGACCAAAACTTGTCATAACAACAAATGAGGCCATTAATATGCTTATAGTCAATCGATTAGTTATCTTTTTTAAGTTTTCCATCTTTATTTTTCTAATTTTTATTCCTTCCGTCAGCTGACGGACTTAATTCCTTATTTCCTTATTCTTCCTGGTCAATAATTCCCGCTTCAATACTTTGATTCAGCACAACAGGGTGATGTTTCTTTTGCACCCTCATGTTGATCATTTCGACGAGAAGGGAGAAAAAGACTGCAAAATAAATATATCCCTTTGGTACTTCAACATGTACCCCTTCCAGCACCAGCATAAATCCGATCAGGATAAGAAATGAAAGTGCCAGAATTTCGAGCGACGGGTGGTTCGCAATGAATTTGCTGATTTTATCGGCAAAAAATATCATTATAAACAAAGAGAAGACCACCGCAAGAATCATAATTGACAGTTGTTTGGTAAGTCCTACAGCGGTTAATATCGAATCAAATGAAAAAACGATATCAAGTAGAATAATCTGAATGATTACTTTTGAAAGAACCGCAACTCCTCCGGTCTTAGTCCCTTCATGGAAATTTTCCATTTTGGCATGGATTTCAGAGGTGCTCTTTGCCAATAAAAAGAGTCCGCCGGTCATTAAAATCAATTCACGTATGCTGAATCCCAGATCAAAAACCGTAAAAAGAGGTTTTGTCATGCTGGTTGTCATCCAGGAAATAACTGTCAACAGAAGAATCCTGAAGACCAGTGCAATTCCCAATCCTAATCGTCTGGCATATTGCCGGTTTTCTGACGGAAGCTTATTGGTGACAATGGAAATAAATATCACGTTATCAACTCCCAGCACTATTTCGAGAAAAGTTAAAGTGAGAAGTGCTATCCACGCTTCAACGGTGAAAAATAATTCCATAATTCAGATAAAGAAAAATTGTGAAATATTTATTTATTCCGGATCCCTTGCGCCAAAGATAATTTAAAGGTTGGCAATTCGGATAATAAAATGCTACCAGACTTATTTTTGTCAGTATATTACCTTCATCACACACTGAACACAGTCAAAATCGAGGTGCAAATTATTTACTCCGTCGTGCAGTGAAAATGGCTCATTGAAATCCAACGGTTTTGCTCCTCCGAATTTAGTGCAAAATCCGAGCTGGAACTTCAGGCAATGCTTCATGGTCATTACTGTTTTTCCCCGAAGATCTCTTTGTTTTTCAAAAGCTATTTCCACATTTTCGACACCATGGCGCTTATAAAAGTGCAAAGCAAGCCGGTTACTTATATTGCCCTCGTAGCCAATTTCTTTAGATGGAAAGGGATAATCATTTGGTTCGGTAGTGACCTCAAATTTAGAGGGATTTTTGCGCCTTTCGGTAATCCGGTCCAATAAATCGCGACGCATACCATTTAATACCGAGGCCTGAAAAAAATAATTTTCAGCTCCGTTTGTGGCTATCCCTGAAATGAAATAGTTCGTATCTCCTGATTTTGACAATTGATGAAGGATGGTTTCTTTTGATTTTAAAATGTCGCGGGAAGGAACTTTCGGCTGATCGTATGTCGCGGATATTTCATTCCCGGTTTCGTCGCGGGCACAGAGTTCAAACCCATGGTCTGTTTCTCTGATCCCGATATTTATGAAAATTTTTCTGACTGTCATGTCCGCCTTAAGTTGTTGATGGAAATGATGATCGTAGTTTCTGTAAACCTTGGCTCCCGGATAAATACCGTTCATTTTATCCGGAAAAATTCTCCCGTTTTCAGCTACATTTACTTTTATCCCAATGCTTTCACCTGATTTTGATATGAAAACAAGTCCGTCATTATTGTTGATTTCAAGGGGAGTTGAAAGTTCGAAATAGTTGAAGGTCGTTTTGGTCACTACGCCGGCCACTTCTCCCAAAAACTTGGGCGATTCGAAGGATATGATATCCTTTGACCTTCCATGTAAAAAATAATCTGTTCCTCCGCGATTGAAGGACTTTACCGGGTTTGCCTCAAAACTAACATAGCTTTTTCCGGCTGAGGCCGCAGTAAATTCAGGCCGGTCTTCCAAAAATGCATCAATCTTCCGGCGGTAAAAGGTCGTAATATTTTTTACATAATCGGCCTCTTTTAAACGACCCTCAATTTTAAACGATTGAATTCCAGCCTCTGCCAATTCACTGATTGAACTGGAATGATCCAGGTCTTTCAGTGAAAGCAGGTGTTGGTCTGCTGTAATTACCTTCCGTTCGGAATCAAATAAAGTATAAAGTTTTCTACAGGGCTGTGCACACGCTCCCCTGTTGGCACTGCGTCCACCAATCGCATGGCTAAGATAACAACGACCGCTAAAGCTGACGCACAGTGAGCCATGAATAAATGCTTCCAGCTCAATGGTTGTCTGATTCCGGATAGTTCTGATCTGTTCAAGACTTAATTCACGTGCGAGAACGGCACGTTTAAAATTGACGGCTTCCAAAAATTTCAATTGCTCGGGATAATAATTGTGAACCTGGGTACTGGCATGCAGCGTGATCGGAGGCAGATCCATTTCCAGAATCCCCATATCCTGAATGATCAAAGCATCAACACCGGTATTATAGAGGTCCTTTATCTGTCTGCTTGCAGTCTCCAGCTCGCTGTCGTATAATATGGTATTTAAAGCGACATATACTTTGACTCCGAAAATCTGTGCTTCTGAAACCAGTATCCCGATATCGTGCAAAGAGTTACCGGCATCTTCGCGTGCACCGAATTTAGGACCGCCAATATAAACAGCATCCGCACCGTGAGAAATTGCCGCTCGACCACAGTTCAAATTTTTCGCGGGAGCCAGTAGCTCAATGGTTCTTTTAGAGGCCATCCTGAATTTGTATTAATCGCTTAAATTTTACGTGCAAAGTTATCACCTTAATTCTAAAGTTAATAAACAATTAACACACCTGATCTGACAAAATCCACAGGCAATTTGAAATTTATTATATTTGCAAATCAAATATTACCGGAATATGGAACGTGTAATCATCCTGCTTTTTATACTGGCATTAACCCCGGGGTTTTCAGCACCACGCCAGTCTTTGACGCAGCTTTGTCAAGTAAATGATCAGGATACGCTTAAGATCTGGGACAAATTGCCGATACAAAGCGATCCCAAAATTAACGAAATGCTTAGACAGCAGGCAGCACAGAGTAAAAAAAGCGGTACACTAAGCGGCTACAAACTTCAAATTTACTTCGGCTCAGGAGAGAAAGCGCATACTCAGGCAATTAAAATTAAAACAGAATTCCTTTCTTCCCATCCTGACATTATGGCGGTTCTACTGTTTAAATCACCAGATTTCATTGTCAGAATAGGGAATTACAGGACTAAGAGCGAGGCGTTGAAAATGCAGAAATCACTTGCATATCAATATCCGAATGCCTTTATAGTAGCCGATGAGATAGCCTTTCCAGGGCTGATAAATATAACGACAAACAACTAAATCGGGATAAGTTAGGATGAGCGAACAAATAAAACATGAGTGTGGAATTGCCCTGATAAGACTACTCAAACCGCTGGAATATTACCGATTAAAATATGGAACCTGGCAATATGGGGTGAACAAACTTTACCTTTTGATGGAGAAGCAACACAATCGCGGGCAGGACGGAGCCGGAGCTGTAGGGGTAAAGATTAATGTTTCTCCGGGACAGGAATATATTTACCGCCACCGCTCAGTCGATCCTAATCCGATTAAAGATGTTTTTGGAAAAATCTACAAAGAGTTTAATCATGCCGCTGCCCAATTCCCCCAAAGCTATCACGATCCGGTATGGGCAAAAGAAAACCTTCCCTTTGCCGGAGAGGTTTATCTTGGGCACCTGAGGTACGGAACTTTTGGCCGTAACAGCGTAGAATATACACATCCGGTGATGCGGCAAAATAACTGGCGCTCACGAAGCCTGGTTCTTGCAGGAAATTTCAACCTTACCAATGTTGATGAATTGTTCGATCTGCTTGTCGGATTAGGCCAACACCCGAAAGGCTTCACCGACACGGTCACTATTCTCGAAAAAGTCGGCCATTTTATTGATGAAGAGAATGAATTTCTTTTCAGACAATATAAAAACGAAGGTTATAAAAACAAACAAATTTCCGGACTTATTGAAGAGAAGCTGGATGTCCGTAAAATTCTTGAAAGGGCTAGCCGCGACTGGGACGGAGGATATACAATTGGCGGAATTATAGGTCATGGCGATGCTTTTGTAGTCCGTGATCCTTGGGGAATCCGGCCGGCATTTTATTATGCAGATGACGAAATTGTTGTCGTAGCATCGGAAAGACCTGTAATACAAACGGTAATGAATGTTGGGTGGAACCAGGTCAGTGAAATTGAACCGGGTAATGCCTTAATCGTAAAAGCTGATGGCACCGTAAAGCAGGAAATGGTGCGAATTCCGCAAATCCGTAAATCGTGCTCCTTCGAACGCATCTACTTCTCCAGAGGATCTGACCGCGATATCTATCTTGAACGTAAAAAACTGGGATTTCTGCTGGCTCCGATTATTATGGATAAAGTAAATCATGATCTAAAAAATACGGTTTTTTCTTATATTCCAAATACCGCTGAGACCGCTTTTCTTGGTATGATGGAGGGAATCAGGGCTCAGCTAATCACCTGGAAGAAAGAGAAAATACGGGCCTTGGGTACTGCAATGTGTGATACAGATATTGAAGAAATCATCTCCTTGCAGCCCCGGATGGAAAAGATTGCCATAAAGGATGTTAAAATGCGCACATTTATTGCCGACGATTCAAGCCGCGACGATCTTGTGGGCCATGTTTATGATGTTACTTATGGAATTGTTGAAAATCATTCCGACACGCTGGTTGTAATCGATGACTCAATAGTTCGCGGTACTACACTCAAACAGAGCATTCTCAAGATCCTGGACCGACTTAAACCCAAGAAGATCATAATCATATCATCCGCACCGCAGATACGCTATCCCGATTGTTACGGAATTGACATGGCTATTCTTGAAAAATTTGTGGCCTTCGAAGCTACGATAGCATTGCTTAAAGAGACCGGGCGATCGAATATTATTGACACAGTTTACCGTAAATGCAAAGAACAGCAACATCTACCCAAAGAAGAGATGTGTAATTTTATGACAGAGATCTACAAACCATTCACTGACGATCAGATTTCTGCAAAGATTGCCGAATTATTGAAACCTGATGATTGCAATGCAGAAGTGGAAATCGTGTATCAGACTGTTGAAAATCTTCACAAAGCGTGTCCTAACGACTTGGGTGACTGGTATTTCACGGGAGACTATCCTACTCCGGGAGGGAATAAGGTGGTGAATACCGCATTTATTAATTTCATTGAAGGTATAAAAGGACGGGCATACTAATGTGCTGATTTGATAATGTGCTAATATCCTAAAATTCTAATAGTCTAATTCCTAATTCTTAATTCAAACCTTTCAACCTCTTCCTCGTTTACTGAAATCTTACTTTCGGATTTTCCTGCTTATCAGCAAGCTCCTCAAGATAAGTTCCTACATGCCGGTCGATTTTTGTATCGTACATATCGTCAATATCAAGCAAAATTCCTGTTTCCTCAACATCACCGAATTCATCGCTTATTACCGTTCCGAAAGTACGCATTGAAGGGGTCAGATTCATATAGGCATTGATCAGAGGAGGAATATTCTCACCATGACTTCGAACCTCTGCGGAAAGAATTTTATAGGCTTCGTCGTAATCTTTATCCGCAAACAGTTCATCCAGCCGAGCCGAATCAGCATTAACCGGCATTGGGTTTTTGGGACGTACTAAATTGTCGGGATCCGGAAAAAATTTCTCGAAAAAATGAAGAATCAAATTTCGTGCATGCACATTATATTGGGTATACATGGTAACTTTCCCGAAAAAATAACGGACATCAGGATAATCAATCACCAGCGCACCTAATCCGTCCCACAGGTTGTCGAGTGCAAACAGCGCTTTCGCCCCGGCTTTGCTTGATTGATAGTCGGGCTGAACAAACGATCTTCCCAGCTCAATTACATAAGGAAGGTAATCGTCAATAAATTCATCTGAGAAATGAAAAAGGTGACATGTTGCCAACGGTACTTCTCCGTTTTTGTCGCGCGGGAGACCGGCACAATGTATAAAACGGTAACCTCCTAAAATCTCACGCCGGCCAGGATCCCAGACAATTAATTGCTTGTATGGGTGGTCATCGGTTGTATCGTAATGATCGATATCCACTTCTTCGCCAATTCCTCCGCCTGCAGTTCGAAAAGTCAGTTCTCTTAACCGCCCTATTTCACGCATTATGTGAGGCGAATCGTGATGAGTAAGAATATATATTTCGTTGTCAGCTTTATTCGTTTTACGCTGAAATTTGTCCGATGTAAGTTCTGCCTCAATCAGTTCCCTGGGTACGGGAGGAATTATTTCCTTCATTTTTTAAAACCTTGAATTGATCGTTCAAAAATAGCAATAATTGGTTGTGATTATTCCTAAAATATTTATTTATTCGGTTTGCCATCCAGTTCATAAACAACATCTTTCACTTTGCCAGCCCATTCCATCGGCGATTGGGTGCGATCAAAACGCGTCCATGGAATCGGTTTTCCGAAATTGATCATAAAAGTTTTGCCCTTGTTTTTGAACAACTCGTCAGACAACAGAAACATTTCAAAATTAATGCGGATACCAATCCGTTTTCGAAAATTAGCGACCCAATAGAAAAGACGTGAGTTCTGCCCGCTAATAAAAACGGGAATAACATCCCTGTGATGCTCCACCGATTTTTGTATAAAATGTTTCTGCCAGGGTAAATCGACAATTCGATTCTTAATCTTCCGCGAAGCCAACCCTGCCGGGAAAATAATAATCTGACTGTCCGACTCATAAGCACTGTTTATCAGGTTGGCGGAACGACGCTGATCGCCAAACTTATTGATTGGGATAAACAGTTCGGCCAGTGGCGGAATCTTGGTCAGTTCATCCCGGACCAGAAACAACGATTTTCCCAAATGATCCGTTACACCTTTAATCAACATTAAGCCATCAAATCCACCCAAAGGATGGTTTGAGGCAAATATATATTTTCCTTCATGAGGCAAATACTCTTCACCATTAAAAATTACTTTAACATCAAAATACTCAAGCACTGCCTCAATAAAAGGAATTCCATTCAGATGTCCGTATTTTCTGATAATTTCATTTACCTCATCGATGTGGAGCAACCGGTTCATCAGCCGGTACACAAAGCGGGGAAATCTTGTTGCTAGCTTCGGATTTTTTTCCGCAATCAGTTCTTTTAAAACTATTGGCCTCAACCGAGGTGCCACCTTCTCATTTTCCATATCTGCCGTCTGGGTTGATTCTTTCGCCAAAGTAAAAACTATTTTCGATGTGATCGTGAATTATCACTGTAAAAAATTATTTTATGTAATGCCCACATTAGGCAGGTTATAAATTAGACTTTTCAAACAACCTCTTAGATA
>JBAXOA010000147.1:0-9120 GCA_037133495.1 Mariniphaga sp.
ATCAAGGTATCCAAACAAGGAGAAACGGTAGTTACACAAAATCTTGGATCAGGAAGTTCTCTTGTTCCGATTAAAATGATATCTGGTTCTATTGGATTTGTCTATTATTTAAATTAGTGATCTTGCTGGTGAAAAAATCCGGAATGATGGTTTTAATCATCATTCCGGATTTTTTTTGTGGCACTATTCGGTTAACTTTCAATAATTAAGTGCTTTATCTAATTTATTCAGGATTGGTTTTACTGAGATATTTGAACCAACTGCACCTTCTATCCACCTTTGTGGAATAAGTCTTCCCTGACGGTAAATTCGTTCGATTTCATTTGGAAAGTTTTTACCGGACAGGTGTTCTTCCAATTGAAATTCAATTATCTGGCCATAGGAATATGCGGCTAAATATAAAGGATTGGAGATCATGTGAGAATAAATTCCAAGAATCAACTCGTCTTTAATACCAAATACAGGCGCGAAATAAGTATTCCATACCTCTTTGGTAATGATTTGAACAGCGGATTTTAGTTCTGAAGATGTTGCCTCCGGATGGGCATAGAGCCATTTCCAGATTTTCATATCTACAATGCCTACTCCCATGATTTCCATTAATGACCAGGCGGTATCCAGCGTATTCAACTGCTCCTGATCCTTTTGTGTATTATTCAATCCCAATAATTGTAAATCACGGCTTTGAAAAATAAAGGCGAGCGCTTCTGTAAATGCAGTATTAGGAACCCCATTTAGCAGATAGTGGTCAATATCATAAAGTGAAATTGTCTGTTCTACATTGTGACCAAATTCATGAACTGCAATATTATAGCCTTTATAGTCCATTCCTGATTCAGGAATGCGTGTGCGCAGATGAGCTTTTTCTCCTTTCATCGAAGCTCCCCAGGCATGACCGGATCCTCGGGCAGGATCAACGGTGATTTTGGCGGAGAGGTATTCTGCTCGCTCTTTTGACCAGCCTAATTTTTTGAGAATCAATGGCAGTTCTGCTTCGAAAGCTTTAGGATCCGGGTATTGTGATGTCGTTTTTGCATTCAGCGTTTCCTGAGAAATTGTACTTCGCGCTTTAAAACCATCATACCAGATATCAAATGGGCGAAGACTTCTTCCCAAACGTTTTTCAATTATAGTTCCTATTTTTGCCAGCTGGGGTGAGCGAAGATAGCTGTCAAACAATGATTCTACTTCCTCCTGAGGTATCTCCATCTCGCCGGAGAATTTTCTCAAAATAAAGGTGTTCATCTTAGGATTATAGGCATCTATTGCCTTTTCTGCCTTGAAATTATTGATGATTTGCTGATAACGTTTATCAGGCTCAGCAGAACATTGAATGGTTTTGCCGTTTTCATAAACACTATTTGAAAATGGTGCCCACAGTAAATTGGGATTATTAATTACCTTTTCCGGAATATCCTGATTGATAATTCTTTCCATTACTTTATAAATCATCTCCTGTTTTTCTTTTCCAGTCTCTCTGTTTCCATAATTAGCCTTAATTTCGTCGCGAAGATTCCAATGGGAGAGGAGCACCATCTTGTCGGGGAAAAGCTGTTTCCCGGAATCAGTACGTAATTTACCCATTTCAATATTGTATTCCGAGATGTAAATATCTGCATCAGAAGCTGCTTTAGCGGTAACCTGCTGCAATGCAGCCGGAACACGTGAAACGAAGATATCACCCATCCGCGCCATGGCCCATTGTTTGCGGGTTACAGATGAATCAAATTTATTTTTCTCTTCAAGCGGATAATAAGGGAAATTAAGAGCTATGATGAATGCTATTTTATTGTCGTAAAAATCTGAAAGAAGGTGTGAACCAACAGAATAAGCACTAAAATCCTGGTCGATTGCAAGCGTCTGCCCATTGTTCAGATCAATATTTTCTTTCAAATCAAGGGATATTTTATTGAAATGGCCAAAGATTGATTCGAAATTCTTACTCACTTTATCAAATAACAATTCTCGTTCTGCTTCGCCTGAAATATAATTTTTCTTGCAAAAAGCAGCAAAATCTGTAGAATTGCCGTCCTCTGCACGCCAAAGGGATGCTGCGTGTTTAACACCTTTTGCAAGTCTGCCACCATCCGTATTACCATTTTTTTTACTCAGACTGTCAATAACCTGTTTAATAGTTACATCAGCAACCTTAAATCCCGTGTTCTCTGTGTTCTGGCTCACTTTTTTAGGAGCAGGCCCGCTACAAGCTGAAAAGCCAATAAATACCAGTATCATTATTCGTTTCATCCCTACAAAATTTGTTTTTTCCTGGGTTAAAGATAAGGATTTCAATTTATTCAAAAACTATATTTCGACTTTAGCTGCAATCAAATTTTTTCCTGTATATTTGCACTGATGTTTTTTCTAGGCTCAATATCCGGAATCCTGCCATATATACTGGCTTTCTCCCTGACAATTATTTGGGGTGGGCATGCCGGTATGCCTTTTCTTAAGGCAGGCGTGGCTGAAGAATCCAAAAACGAAATAGCTGCTGAAAAGAAAGTCACATCTGATCAGACAGAGAATTTTGTTTATGCAGATCAGATTGTCACTGCCAAAACTTTTAATTTACCTGTCCTTTGTTATTCTGAATCAAAGCTTTTAGGTTTTTATACCTTCCGCATTATCGATTACTGCGTACTAGGAATATCACTTCTGCGCGCACCTCCTGTCTCTCCATTTTAGCATTGTACCACTGCAACTGATTGTATCGGCGTAAATTTGTTTTTGCGTGCTTGTTTTCGGTTTCAGAATTTTTGTTCGTACAAAATACAAATCACCATTGATTTAATAAAATTATTTAAAATGAAGAGGATTCTTATCGTTTTTCTTATCGTAAATTGCGTTGTATTTCAGGGTTTTACGCAAACAATTTCCATAGAAGGAACCGTAAAAAGGGCTGATGGCAAGCCATTGGAAGATTCGCATGTTTCGATTCCGTCTAAAGGCATTTCTACTGTTACTGATCAAAACGGAAAATTTCAGTTAACAGGCAAAATATCCGGATTGGTAACTATTAGGGTTAGCTATACCGGCTATAAAACACATGAACAGCAACTTTCAGTTGTTGCCGGACAAAAAAACATCGCCGATTTTGTTCTTGAGCAGTCTGTAATAGATTTGAATGAAATTGTTGTGACAGCGACACGCTCGGGGCGACCGCTGAAAAATGTACCCATTCACACACAGGTTGTCAATGGTGCGGAGTTGCAAAAAACCGATGCGAACTCGCTGGGAGATGCGCTGATTGGATACTTTCCGGGTATTGATTTTAAAAATCTTTCTGCCGGATCAGGAGGCAGTACGCTGCAAATGAGTGGTTTTAGCAGTCAGTATATCTTGATCTTAGTTGATGGTGAGCGGCTTAATCCTGGTGACACAAAGGAAAACGTCGACTTATCAAGGATCAACACAGATAACATTGAAAGGATTGAAATTGTACGCGGTGCCTCTTGTGCACTTTATGGCTCAGATGCAATCGGAGGGGTTATCAATATTATTTCGAAAAAGAATACTAAAGCTTGTGAAGGATCTGTTGGCACTCGTTTTTCTGATTATGGAGAACAACGACAGACATTCGATCTTGGATTAAAAGGCGGAGGACTTACTTCACGTACTACTTTTGCGCATAACAAACTGGATGGATGGGATATTAACCCTGAGGAATCAGGTAAAACAGTTGAACCTACACGAAATTATACCATTGGTCAGAAGGTGGGCTATCAGTTTTCCGATCGCTTCAACGTTATTGGAGATTTCAGCTATTTTCGAAGGGTTGATAATAATACTACTGCTTATCTCGAAGATCGCAGGTACGAAGATTATAACTATCGTTTGACAGGTAATTATAAACTTTCAGATCGTCATCAGCTCGAAGGAGTGTGGTATACCGACCATTACTTGTCATACAGTCTCGATTTACCTACGCCGGGTCAGGAGATTAAGCACTACGATAAAACTTTTAGTACTGCCCGTTTTCAGGATAACATAAAACTATCGTCAAATAATTCGTTGGTGGCAGGCGTAGAGTACAATAAAGATGAATTGATTTCAGCCAATGGTTTAACTGACGGGAAAAAAGCTCAAGCCCTGATTATTTATACTGAAGATGTCTGGGATATTGCTCCCAAATTAACCGCAGTGGCTGGAGGACGAATGACCTTTCATTCGGAATACCATGCCAATGCTACCTGGCAGATTGCTTTGAATTATCGTCCCGGAGAGTTCAATCTGCGCGGTGCATATGGCAGAGGATTTAGGGCTCCAACTTTGAAAGAACTTTATATGGATTTTAATGTTCCGGGAGCGCCAATAAAAATAATTGGCAATGAGGGCCTTAAAACGGAAAACTCCAATTATTTCAGCTTCTCCGGAGAATATAATCACTCAAATTTCAATGTATCAGTGATCGGCCAGTACAACAATCTAAATAATCTGATTACAGAAGTTTTTGCACCTACAAATACTAACAGACCTCCGTTTGTTTATCAATACCAGAATATAGCAAAGGCAGAGATGCTGAATCTGGAGGTTCTTTTTAATTACCGGCCTGTTTCACAAGTTAAATTATCAGGTGGTTATACCTGGACAAAACCACTAACAACCCGCAGCGCCGCAGCAATCGATCGCTTCGAAGCAAGAGAGCACTCGGCAGTAATGACCGGAGAATATTCCGTTCAAAGTGGTAAGGTAAGGCCAACGATCACATTGCAGGGGAAATATTACGGTGATGACAATATTACCTGGACCAATTTGCGGGGCCAAAACTCGAAGGTGAAATTAAGTGAATATTTCAACTGGAAATTGACAACACTTTATCGCCTTACGCGATGGGCCAGTGTCAGTGCCGGAATTGATAACCTTTTTAATTATACTGATCCACGCTATTTTACCAGTATGTCACCGGGCCGAAGATTTTTTGCCGGCGTAAAATTTAATTGGTAATCCAGTAAATTATCGTTAAAATTGAGTCCGTTTTGAAATGTATTAAATTCTTTTTCAAAACGGACTTCCTTTTTTAAACGTTTAAATCTACCATAAAAATGAAGACTTTAGCTATTCTCCTTTTGGGGTTTATTTTGTTAAGCAATAAATTTTCAAGTGCAAGTCAGCAACCGAAAGAGAAACTTCAGTATTTTTTTGTCGGGACTTATACCGGTAGTGGCAGCGAGGGCATTTACGCGTATAGTCTTAACCCGGCATCCGGAAAACTAATCAATCATGGTTTAGCCGCAAAATCCAATAATCCCTCTTTTCTGACACTTACTTCTGACCGGAAGTTTTTAATTGCTGTTAACGAAGTCAGTGATAAGAATAAAGGAGATATGGGTTATATTGAATCCTTTGAAGTAACGAATGATGGTATTCATTTGACTCCGTTAAGCAAGGTTGCAAGCGGAGGAGCGGATCCCTGCTATGTATCAGTTAACCAAAGTGGTTACATTCTGGCGGCGAATTATTCGGGAGGTAATGTTGCTCTTTTCCGGTTACATAAAACAGGAATTCTAAGTGACCTGTCAGATATGGACCAACATATTGGAAACGGACCAAATAAAGGGCGTCAGGCATCGCCACATGTACACAGCGCATTTTTTGAGCCAGGGTCAAACCGGATTTTTGTTGCCGATCTGGGAATTGATAAAGTCGCTGTTTACCGGCTTGACAGCATTCACCACAAGCTGATAAAAGAGCCAATTGGTGAAATTAATATTCCATCCGGAAGTGGTCCACGTCATCTTGCGTTCCATCCGACATTAAAAATAATTTATGTAGTCAACGAGATTACGAGCAATATAACCGTTGTGGCAGCCAATAAAGATGACAGTTTTAAAATCCTCGAGACCGTTTCAGCGCTACCACTCAATAATAAGCAGCCCAATACCTGCGCTGATATACACATCTCAAAAGATGGACGCTTTTTGTATGCATCAAACCGGGGATTCAATTCGATCGCTATTTTTTCTGTTAACTCCCTGAACGGTAAAATTGCACAGATAGGACAAGAGTCCACTAGGGGAGATGCTCCCCGTAATTTCACGCTATCGCCAGATGAAGACTTTTTGATTGTCGGTAATCAAAAAACCAATGAAATTGTGTCTTTTAGACGTGACAAAACAACCGGAAAACTTCAGTTTGCCAATCAGATAAAGGCGTTCAGTCCTGTTTGTCTGTTATTTCGGAACCAGAATTAATACTGTTCCATTTCACTAAAGAAAAACGATCCTTCACGAATTGCATTTTCATCACTGTCGGCTCCGTGAATTGCATTGGCGGTGAAAGATGCCGCAAAAAGTTTTCTAATTGTACCTTCAGCTGCATTTTCAGGATTCGTATTACCGATTAATTCACGAAAATCGATTATGGCATTTTCTTTTTCAAGAATAGCCGCAACAATTGGTCCCGAGGACATAAATTCAACCAATCCTTCGAAAAAAAACTTTCCGGCGTGAATTCCGTAAAAAGCTTCTGCACGTTCACGACTAAAACGGGTCATTTTAATAGCCTTGATCCGAAATCCTTTTTCATTGATCATTTTTAGTATCGGGCCGATATAATTACTTTGAACAGCACAAGGCTTAATCATTGTAAATGTGATGTTTCCATTCATAAATATGACAATTTTGGTGATAAATTCTTTAAATATTAACGATCGATAAATTTAGCAAAATATTGTTGAGTTTCGGTTGTGACTCCTGATTTCAATTTTCTTACGCTTGAATTGAATATTTTATACATGATTCAATTATCAGCGTACAACCAATAATGATATCTTTGCATCTTGATAAAAATAGTAATCGTTGAAAAGATTTGATTTAAATACCTGTAATAGGGTTAATGAATTGCTGAGCTCAGCAGTAAGGCGGGTTGTAATTATTCCGCATGTTAATCCAGACGGTGACGCAATAGGCTCTACCCTAGGATTAAACGACGTGATGTTAAATGCAGGATTTGAATCTTCGGTGATTGTCCCAAATGAATTCCCCACTTATCTCAATTGGCTTGGCTCTGAGGGCATACCCCTAATCTATGAAAAAAGTCAGGAGAAGTGTCATCAACTAATTGATCGGGCCGATCTTCTGTTTTATTTGGATTTTAACGATCATAAAAGGTTAGGAAAATTGGAGAATTATTTGCAAACTTCTTCGAAACCGGTAGTTCTGATCGATCATCATCCTGAGCCACAAATCAAGGCTGATTTTATGTTCTCAGATATTAATGTCAGTTCAACGGCTGAGCTGGTCTATGACTTCATCGAGGCCTTAGGAATGATGAATTCACTTGGACCGAAAGGTGCCAATGCTTTACTCACAGGAATCATTGCAGATACCGGTTCGTTTAGTCATAATGCCTCACGTCCGGATATGTACCGGATTGTTGGTGAATTAATTAACCGGGGGGCTGATAAGGAGAGGATTAATGAATCTCTTTACAATAATTTTTCCGAAAAAAGAATGCGCTTGTTAGGATATTGCCTTTCTGACAAGATGGAGATATTTGTGCGGCATCGTACCGCATTAATCTGGTTATCAACAGATGAATTAAAACGATTTGATTTTCATCCCGGTGATACAGAAGGATTTGTGAATTATCCGCTTTCAATTACCGGTATTGTATTCTCTGCTTTCTTTATGGAAAAGCATGACCATGTTAAAATTTCTTTTCGATCGAAAGGATGTTTTTCAACCAACGAATTCTCAGGTGCTCATTTTAATGGAGGTGGGCACAAGAACGCATCAGGTGGTGAAATAAAGCTGCCAATTGCCGAGGCACTGACACTTTTCAGGTCGTTATTGCCTCAATATACAGAACAATTGCAGAGAAATTGTTAATAATAAAGATCATTTTATAAGCCATTCACTTGTAAGAGGATATAATTGGGTTAATTTTGCGCTAAATCATTGAAGTATGAGAATTAGGTTATTCAATTTGTTTTTGGTTATCGCTTTAGTTGCGATCTGTTTTTCTTCCTGTAAACAGACAACATTGCAGATTTTACAAGGTCAGGAAGCTAATTTACTGGCCAAATATATCGCTAAATATCATCCGGACGTCAAGCCCAAAACCTCCGGACTCTATTTTATTGAGACTAAAGCTGCTCCCGCGGGAACCGATACCATCAAAATCGGAGACCTGGTTAAAGTTTATTATACGGGATATCTGATTGAAGATGATGCTGCCGCCGGAATCAGAGATGGCTACAAGTTTGATATGTCAGGTGAGTTTGAGCCTTTCTCTTTTACAGTTGGTTCAAGTTCGGTTATAACAGGATGGGATGAAGCTTTGTTATATATGAAGGCTGGCAGTGAAGCAAAATTAGTAGTACCATCCAAACTGGCATATTCCAGCCAGCAGCAATCAACAATTCCTGCTTATTCAACTTTGGTCTTTTATATTAAAGTTTATAAAGTCTATAAGTCAACAGATGTTTGGCCTACTATTGAGATCCGCCCTAAAAATTAAACGGTAATAACCGAATTTTTTTCGATCATTCCACTTGAAACAGGCAGCACTTCTTAAAAAGATAGTACCCGGTCTAATACCCCTTTTCGTTTTTATCATCGCTGACGAATTTTGGGGTATGAAAGTAGGACTGATTGTCGCTTTGTTGATCGGTCTTGGGGAGATGATATTTACATGGGTTCAGGATAAGCGACTGGATCGTTTTATCTTACTGGATACTGCTTTGTTGGTCGCATTATCGGGAATCTCCATCCTCCTGGAAAATGAGATTTTCTTTAAATTAAAGCCTGCTCTTATTGAATTGATTCTTTGTGCGATATTAGGAGTCTCTGTATTTTCCTCCGTAGATATTATCGGAGCGATGACCCGAAAATACATGAAAGGAGTTGAAATGAATGAGGCCCAGGGAGTTGCATTCAAACACAATCTGCGCAACCTTTTTATATCATTTTTTTACATCTAGGTGTTAAATCTACAGTTCCTTGCGGATATAAACTGAAATATATATATTATTTTTAATATAATATGATGAAATATTAAAAAAATAGCAACAACAAATTATTGGTTAAATTATTAAAATATGAAAAATGATATAGCTAAGTAAAATATATATTATAAATTTTTTTTAGTTATTTATTATTTTAAAAAAGAAAATTAATA
>JBAXOA010000148.1:0-9028 GCA_037133495.1 Mariniphaga sp.
TAGGCCAAAATCTCATTGAATGAAAGACTGTCACCGGAAATAAACCTTTTCAGCGGAACATACAAATCCATGATTACAAGGCATACTGACATTAAAAATATTGTAAAAATTGCGTGCAGTAAAGCGTCTTTTACATTCCTTTTCATTTTGTGCAATTTATCGTGATTTATACATCTTTCAAGGCTTTGCCATCATTTTTGGATGAAGCAAAGCAAAAATACATTATATCTGCCGCATTTCCGAAAAAGAAGAGCTACTTATTTGGTAACAGTTATTCTCAAATTTAAAATAATAGTTATACTTTTGTAACCATTATTGATCATGAATAATATTGATGTCAAAATTAAAGATTGATTTAATCGCCGAAAATCTGATATCCATCTATCCGGTGTTGTACAAAAGTATCTCGAAGCCATTGCGTATGCAGACTTCGATTACTCCTGCCGGTATGTTTGTGTTAGGAATATTGAAGAGGGACGGAACGCACTCCATGTCGGATATTGGCAAATGTCTGTCGATGCCAAAACCTCATGTTTCTGTGATTATCGACAAACTGATCGATGAGGGTTATGTTATTCGGCAGAATGATCCAAAAGACAGAAGAATTATCAACATATCATTGACGGATAAAGGATTAATTGATTTCAAAGCCATCAATCATGCAGTAAGTGAAACATTACAAAGGAAACTTTTGCTGCTAAGCGAAGAGGAGTTGGAACAGCTGTCTATAGCTGCCCTGCAGGTTAAAGAAATTTTGATAACTATTCTGGCAAAAGAATAAGGATCCCGGATTAAGTAATTTTAGAAAGAAAAAATAGTATTATGGAGAACATTCAGATTAAAAAAGAAAAGAGCGGGAAAGTATATATTCCCTTGCTGTTAGTCATTATTTTAGTGCTTGGGGGTGGCATTACCTGGTATATCGACTACTCAAAATATATCAATACGGATGACGCCCATCTGGAAGCAAATAATGGTTCGGTCAGCTCGAAAATGCTGGGGAGAATTAATCAGGTATTTGCCGAGGAAGGTGATTTGGTAAAGCAAGGTCAGTTGATTGTTGTGCTCGACAGCACCGATCTGGTTGCACAAAAAAATCAGGCAATTGCCAATGAATTACAGGTGGAAGCTGCTGTAGCACAATCAGAAGCAAAATATCAGTTCGATTTGAAAAACAGCAAAGTACAGGAGATTACGCTTAGCAGAACCCAGGGAGATTTTGACAGGGCAAAAACCCAGTTCAAAAGTGATGTGATTACCCAGGAACAATACGATCATATAAAAAAGGCGCTCGAAACGGCTCAGGCTCAACTCGAAGCGGACCATTCACAAGCCAAGGTTTCAAGTATGCTGATTAAAAGTACGCAGGCAGCCGTGGAGAGCGCGAAAGCTCAAATAAGTGTGATTCAGACCATGATCAATAATACAAAACTTTATGCACCCTGCAATGGCGTAGTCGGTAAACGCTGGTTAATGCCGGGAGACATTGCTCAGCCCGGTCAATCAATTTACACAATTATTAATGACCAGAAAGTATGGGTCAGTGTTTTTCTTGAAGAGACCAAACTCCAGGATCTCCGGCTCGGGCAATCATCTATTTTCACCATTGACACTTATCCGGGTGTAATTTTCACAGGTAAAATAACGGAAATAGGTTCGAATACGGCTTCTCAATTTTCGCTGATCCCAGCCAATAATGCTTCCGGAAACTTCACCAAGGTAACGCAGCGAATACAGTTAAAAATTTCTGTTGACGGGGTAAAAGAGGGAAGTAAGCTATCTGATTACCGTTTATTATCAGGGATGTCAGCAGTTGTCAAAATCATCAGATAAGAATGGCGCGAATCACACTATCGCATAAGTTACGGCGAAAGCTGCGCAACCGAGGTTCGGCTTATCACCCGCGGCACGACAATTACAAATGGTTTTTGCTTGCCAATATTATGCTTGGCACATTTATGGCGGTACTCGACAGTACCATTGTGAATGTGGGACTGCCGAAGATCATGGCTTCGTTTGGGGTTGGCATTGATAAAATTGAATGGGTTATCACGGCATATATGCTTTCAATGGCTGTGATGCTTCCTACCTCGGGATGGCTGGCTGATAAGTTCGGTTACAAACGGCTCTATTTCATGGGTCTGCTGTTATTTACTTTTGGCTCACTGCTTTGCGGAATGTCAAACGATGAAAATACGCTGATCCTTTCACGCATTATTCAGGGATTGGGAGCCGGGACTATTCAACCGCTGGGTATGGCCATCATCACGCGTGAATTTCCGCCGAAAGAGCGGGGAATGGCGCTTGGTTTTTGGGCGATTTCAGCAGCAGCTTCGGTATCTTTCGGTCCGCTTATCGGTGGTTACCTGATCGACAACTTCAGCTGGCAGCTCATTTTCGATGTAAATATACCATTTGGTATTGCTGCCATGGTCTTTACAATCTTAATTCAAAAAGAATACATCAACCGAAAAGTAGGAAAATTCGATATTATTGGATTTATATCCGTAGTTACATTTTTACCGCTGATGCTTTATGCCCTGTCAGAAGGCAGTGCCGCCAGCAATTCTGCCGGGTGGAGAGCTCCTTATATTGTAATTTGCTTTGCGATCTCGGCGGTTGCACTTGCCGTCTTCATTACACATGAGCTAACCGCCAAAAATCCATTAATCGATCTGAGGCTTTTGGGTGATTACAACTTTGGAATGGGGAATCTGGTGATGCTGATTTTCAGTATGGGTATGTTTGGAAGCACTTTTTTGCTTCCGTTGTACCTGCAAAATTCAATGGGATATACCGCTGTACAAGCCGGATCGGTCTTTCTGCCTGTTGGAATAATCCAGGGTTTCATGTCCCCCATTGCCGGGAAAGTCTCTGACAAATTCAGTCCAAAAGCTCCCATGATTTTGGGTGTGATTATTCTGGCGATCAGTTTTACGCTTAACTCTAATTTGTCGTACCTGACCGAACACAGCTTTATCATGACTTCACTTTATCTGCGGGGGTTCGCGCTGGGGATACTCTTTACACCACTCAGCACACTCTCGCTGCTAACCCTTTCAAGGGAAAAAATGGCACAGGCATCAGGTATAACCAATACAGTCAGACAGTTAGGTGGAAGTTTGGGAGTAGCCATTTTTACTACAATGCTTACAACCCGCGTGAACTATCACATGCAGATGTTTGGCTCAGCTATTCAGTCCGGATCGCAGGAATTTAAAAACACTGCTGCCAATTTAGCCTATTTTGCGCAACAACATGTGGGAAGCAATATGGCAGATGCGGTTCAGCAAAGTAAATACATGATTCTCTCACACACAAGCAAACAGGCTTATATAGAAGGGATTAATGACGATTTTTGGATGGCGGCAATCATCACAATGATAGGTCTTATTCCGGTGGTTGTCATGAGAACCAAATCAAAAATTCACTCGTAAAATATTATGAATATGATATTAAAAATCAAAAGACTATTGTTTTTATTGCTTCCGGCAAGCATAATATTATCTGTCGGAACAGTAAAAGCGGAAACTGCTGACAAAGATTCGCTGACCCTCAAAGTGATTATCAGCGAGGTGATTCAAAACCATCCATTAGTGAAAAATGCAATGGAAGTTATAAACTCCTCAGATGCCAAAATTGGCGCTGCAGCGTCTGTTTATCTTCCCAATATTGATTTTGCTTCAGCCTATTCCCGGATAGGACCTATATCGCAGATCAATCTTCCCGATGTCGGCAGTTTTAGCCTTATGCCCAAAGATAATTACTCTGCTACATTGAACGTAAACCAGACAATATCCGACTTTGGCAAAACGGCGAAAAATATTTCCCTCGAAAAACAAAGCAAGGAACTGAATGTTAAATTGATAGAACAGGTAAAACAAAAGCTTTCACAAGCTGTCATCGGCAATTTTTTTGCACTGGTTTACTTGCAGGAGGCAGTTAACATCAAAGTGGAACAACTCAATACCCTAAATGAACACCTCCGTTTTATTCAAAAGAAACAAGCAACAGGTTCTGCCACTCAATATGAGATTTTGACTACTCAGGTAAGGATTTCCGCCATCGAAAATCAGAAAACAGACCTCGAAACAGCACGTCTGGTTCAGGTGTGTCAGCTCAATTCATTGCTTGGTAAACCACAGGCAACAGCTCAACAGGTAAAAAACGATTTAAACCTCGTCACACCAAATTTACAAGGTGGAGATTTGATTGTTGCTGCAATGCAGAACCGTGATGAAATGAAACTGGCTCGTGAAAAATCCACTTTGGCAGCGCTTCACTACAACCTTATAAATGCACAAAATAATCCTGTCTTGAACGCTTTTCTATCCGGGGGTGTGAGAAACGGTTATATTCCATATATGTATGATCCTAAAGCCAATTTTGTTGCCGGTGTTGGAATAAGGGTTCCTATTTTCGATGGCAAACGCAATAAATACAACCTTATCCAGGCTAAATCAGCCATTCAGGTAAATGATCAGGAAACTGAAATCGCGAGACGCAATATCGTTAATGAGGTAGTTGAATCAGAGGCGAATATAAAAGCAACGCTGAAAAAACTGGATCAGTCAGAACTCCAGCTCAAACAGGCCACACAAGCGTACGATCTGGCAAAAGTGCGCTTTGAATCGGGTGTGATTACCAATCTTGAACTGCTTGAAGGTTCAACGGCAATTTCGGAGAGCCGGCTCATGCTGCTGAAATCGAAAATTGATTATACGATTAATCTTTATAAACTCAAATCAGCAATCGGCGAGCGGCTTTATTGAAAACAAAAGAAAGCTCATCTTACAGTTTTACCGCACGTTCAGCTAATATACGCTGATCTCATCCGTGAAGAACCATGCCGGATATCCGACTCCATAATGCCATGGCGGACAGAGCCCCAGCGTTTCGATGTGTATTTTGATGTAACGTGCCTCTGTTTTTTGATTGGTTGTGATCCCGATTGTGACATACTTAACCTCCGCAGCCCGGTCTTCTTTGATCTCTTGCTTCCCCAAAAGGGTGTAGTTCACATTATCTGTTGATGTATAGCAAGTCATACTTTTAGGCAGCAGAATCCATGCACTTAATTTATGGAGAAAATCTGCCTCAACTGTTTTAATATCTTTAACTTCTCCTAAGTCGATCACGAATTCCCCATCTTTTCCAACCCAGCCAACCCAGCTTTCGTTAAATGTCGCTCCCCCAAAAAGTCCGTCAGTCAGTGCTTTATCGGCAATTTTATCATAGGGCTTATCGGGTGGAAGGGAGTAAATAATTTTAGCCGTATAAGCCAGACTCTTTTTCGAACCAGACAGGTTTCTTTGCAAGTAAAGGTTGCAGTAGTCATCGATTGTATTGTTCCGCTCGTTTAAGGCTGTGACACCAAGAAGTGCAGCACGTCTTTTGAAGAGGCTCAGTTCCTCTTTAATCTTTGATGCATCATCCATAACTCCGGTCCGGGCGATTTCCAATTCGGCATATTGAACCGATAATCGTTGCTGCCACACCCGTTTTAAAAATGTACTGTCTGCCGCAACTGCCTTTTCCGCCTCGTCAAACAACCGGCGATAACGGGATATCAGAGAAGGACTCAACATTCCGTTTTTGTGCGTAATGGGTGTATCGTAAATCCACAAAGGAATATGGCTTCCCAGCAAAGCTCCTTCCTGAATCTTCATATATTGGTATAAATAGGGAGCAGCAGCGCCATAATATCCGCTTAAAAATGATTGAATCACAGAATCAACATTACAATTTACGTTCCACAACAATTTTGCCACAACATAACTTCGCAATTCTGAAAAGTCGCCCCCTTTACTTCCTGCAATTTGAGAAAAATGCCTGTTTACATGGTTCTTCTTAAACAACTGCATATTAGTTTGAAGGATATGGAAATTTGGAAAAGGAGAAACATAATTATCAAAATTAATTCCATAATCCCACACGAATATGTTATCCGAAATTTTCGCCCACCCCTCCATATTTTTCATAAAAGCCATTCCTGAAGGATTTTCGGTAAGGCTGACTTCCCGGTAACAATCAATATCACATAACATGATATTTACATTAGGCAAAGGCTTGACCAGTTTAGGTGGTGCAACGGAAAAAAGATAGGCCAATGTGGAAAATTCCTTGTCGGGAAAACGGGCAGCCAGCTTATTCATGAAACGGATAATGCTTCCGGCCGGACTCCCTTCCTCGTCGTCGATGGCTTTGCACTGGTCGCAGGAGCAATTCGTGAAGTTACCATCGTTCTGACTGACCGATATCATTTTTTGATTGGGATTGGCAGTAAAAATGGAGTCGACACGCTTTGAAACGATCTCAAAAACCTGCGGATTGCTCAGACACCACTGACTGGCAGCACCCGGACGGCGCTGGCCATTGATAAATGAAAAATATTCCGGATGCACTTTGCCATACTTCGCGGAAGGTAAAATCCGGTCAAAAGTATGAACCCAATAATTGCCGGCAAAAATTTCACCCGGATTTTTCAACCGGTGCCAGATCTTAAAAAGAGTATCGGCGGCAAGACTATAAGCTTGAGTTTGCCGGAAACGGAAAGAGGGATTTACAGTTTTGGTCAACCTTTGCGGAAGCGCCATTTCGTGGCGACTTGGATAAGTGCAGGCACCTGCAGCAAAATACCGGACACCAAAATAATTCTCCAGTAAATCCACTGCACCATAAACTGTTCCGGATCCTTTTATTCCGGTAATCCGGAAAGTGGAATCATTACTGCTGAAACTGAAGCCATCATCTTCAATTCCGGAAAAATTGCCGGATGATTTCTGTGTATCCCGGGTTTCAATAATCAGATCACCTTTTTCCCTTTTTGTATCAGGCGAGACAATAGGGAGAGAGGCTCCTGTGATCTTTTTTATAAAGTAATTGAATAAACCGGCAGCCTGCTGGTCAGTTTTACAATGCTGACCGACAACAATCCGGCCGGTCGGTTTACCGTTTTTTACAATTGCAATCTGCGCATGGCTAAGCGATGCACAGAGAAAAAAGAGGCTAAAGAGGATAAGTGTTTTCATTATTGAGCAAGTAGAATGATCAGATCAAATTTAAGTTTTTTTCCCACTGTCTTAACCTAATTAGTACGAATAATTAGATGTCAAGTTGTAGAAATAAAATATTGTCGTATTATTCGATCAATTTATTTGAAACCTATTCATCAGAAAATAAATGTCGTTTAGTTAAGCTTAAAACGGCATTTTAGTCCCTAAAAGGGGCTCCGTCAGCCGACGGATCAATAACCGTGAGTGAAACTCACGGAATAGAACTAAGGTAACAAACTCAGCCCCGTAGGGGTTGAACCCTTGCAGGGCTCTTGTGTTTTTAGTCGTTTTTACCACCGGTTACACCGGCGGTTATTGATCCGTCAGCTGACGGAGCAGCCCTTCGGGCTTAACTAAACGACATTGATTAGTGAATGTTGAATATTACGTTGCGGTGCTCTGCACCTTAAGAATCGTGCTTAATATCTTTATTTCTACAAATATTTCGCAGCTCTGCTGCTTTCCTGTTTTACTAAGGTGCAGAGCACCGCGATATTTGTAGAAGATTAATCGTCCAAGACCAAAAGGTGCAAAGCACCGAAATATTTATTTAATAATTCAGTAAGCATCAGAGATCATTTTCAAATAAAAATGAAAGTCAAAAATGCGACAATAAATCTTTCCAATTAGTATATCACACCAACTTCCAACCTTGGCGATACTTGTAATGCATCAATTTGGTAGCTGCGCCGTCGGTGTCATCAACAAATGTTTCAGTTGCCGGATTCCATTTGATTGTTCGTTTGAGTTCGCAGGCGATGTTTCCCAGGTTACAAACCAGACAACTGCTATGGCCTATTTCGACAGGAACAATTGGATCTTTGCGGCCTTTTACAGCTTCTACAAAATTAACCTGATGAGGTATTTTTGTTTCATAAGGACCATCGGTCTTAGGCTTTTCAGCCGGAATTAATTTAGGATCTGAGGCATTAAAATAACCACGCGATACTTCAATCCACCCTTTCTCCCCAATGAATTTAACCCCTTTGGTTTTCTTTTCATCGAATGGCTCGGAAGTCATTACTACGCCATTGGCATAAGTCCAGGAAATAAATTCGGTGCCATCGCCAATAGGAGATATTTCAACCGGTCCGTTTTTATCCATGCCAAGTCCCCATTGGGCGATGTCGAACATATGAGCGCCCCAATCGGTCGTAAAGCCTCCGCCCATCTCTTTGTACCAACGCCATCCACCCCATATTGTCTCTTTCACTTCGGGATCGAGCGAAATAATCGGATCTAACTCTTTATTGTAATGGATAGTAGTAGGCAGCGGACCTAACCAAAGGTCCCAATTTAAATCAGAGGGCAGAGTTTCTTCAGGGAGATCGTAAGGTTTTGGAGGCGCCCCAACGTAAGCATTTACCTTTGTTACTTTTCCAATGACCCCTGTTTGAACAAGGTTTACAGCATATTGGAAGTTCGGATCCGACCGTTGCTGACTTCCAAGGCCGAATATTCTACCTGTTTCGCGAACCACTTTTTTCAGTTCCTGTCCTTCTTTAATTGTAAAAGTCATTGGTTTCTCAAGATAGACATCTTTACCGGCTTTTAATGCCGCAATTGCAATGTAGGCATGAGAATGATCCGGAACAGCAATGACTACTGCATTGATATCTTCTCTTTTTAAGAGATCACCATATTTTTCGTAGGTTTCAATTTTAACATCTTTTCCCGCTTTGGAATAAAAGGCAGTAACACGTTTCTCGAATCGTTTCCTTTTGATCCCATAAACATCACAGGCAACAATCGCCTTAACACCAGGTATTTGCAGAAATCCGTCGAGTAAATACATTCCTTGCCTGCCTAATCCGATAAAACCCAATTTAAGGTCGGTATCTATAATGGGCTGGGTGCAATTGGTCAAAGCCGGAAGAACAGCTAATCCTGCCATTCCCAAGGCAGATTTTCCAAGAAAATCACGTCTTGACCACTCTTTTTTAAATTCTTTCATAATTTTTATTTATCTAATT
>JBAXOA010000149.1:0-8936 GCA_037133495.1 Mariniphaga sp.
CTGGGCCTGCGACAGTTGCGGTGAAGGTGAAGGAGCTTCCCAGAGTTGCAGAGGCGGGATTGCTAATGGTGATTGTTGGAACAACTCCGGTAACCAGGGTAGATGCCCCCGATGTAGGAGCGACGTTGTAGTAGTTGCTATCTCCGCCATAGGTAAAGACCGGTACATAAATTCCTGCAACTGACGCGGTTACGTTGCAGGTGTACTTAGTGCTTGAAAGAGTGGCAACGGGAGTAGCGATAGGTGTATTACAGGTAATTCCACTTACTCCTGTGATCAACCAGCTTCCAGTTCCGGTTGGCGCTGCTCCCCCGGTTGTTCCAGCCACGGTAGCGCTAAAGGTGAAAATGTCACCTAGATTTGCAGTTGGGGTAGAGGTGGTCACGGTGACAAGTGGTGTGACTTGAGCAATTGTGATCGAGAATGTTGAAGAGAGGCCCGATGCAAAGTAATTGTTATCGAATGCGGTGCTGATCCGAGCGGTGTAGGTGCCGGCGAGAGTCGCGGGAACTACGCAGGTGTAGATCGAACTCACGCCATTTGTAACCGGTCCCGTAGTACTGCTACAGGTATTAGCGGAACCGGGTCCGGTCACCGCCCATGTTGGAGCCCCAGTTGGAGCCAGCGAACCGCTTACTCCAGTGATCGTTCCCGTGTAAGTGATGATCTGACCTGACGTCGTACTTGATTGCACGCCCGTGACAGAGGGAGTGGGCGTTACTTGTGAAACAACAATATTTGCGGAAGCTGAAGCAATCGCGTTGTAGTTTGCATCTCCTGGGAAGTTAGCACTTGCCACGTAAGTTCCGGCCGTGACCGTTGGGATAGTGCAGGTGTAGGTCGTCTGATAGGTCAAAATATTTGGTGTCACCGTCGGAGTTGCGCAGGTGATCGGATTGCCCGTCACCGGGGCTGTGATTGCCCACGCCATTGTGCCGCCAGGAGTCAGCGGAGATACTCCGTTGACGGTAACGGAGAGAACTGTTGTACCACCTAGCGTTGTTCCGCTGTTGGTGATCGCAGTAATTGTCGGAGTGTTGTGTGCAATGCCGACGGTAACAATATTAGATGTAATTGGGTTGTAGTTGTTATCTCCTGGGTAGCTATAGCTAACAATATAGCTCCCGTAATGCGCTCCGGTGTCGATGGTACAGAGATATGTGGTGGTCGCGCCTGAGGTTGTTGGAGCAGGATTTGTTGTACAGGAAACGATTCCTGAAGAGCCGCTCACATTCCAATTCGCCGCCAGATTGGAGTTGGTTTGAGCGACGCCTGAAACACCCGTCACCGCAGCGCTAAAGGTAAAGGTCGAGTTAATAGTCCCTAGGCCGCTGGAGCTGAGTACTGCCGTCGGCGTGATTTTCAGAATCGTTACGGTTGGTGCACTAAAAGCTGCAAGTGGAGTGAAATTAGTATCGCCAGAGTAAGTAGCCGTCGCATTGTAAACAATGGCCGAGGTTGCCGGGATGGTGCAACTAAATATCGTTTTGTAAACTGGAGAGCCAGTTATTGGTCCCTGAGGTCCTTGAGTTGGACAGGTTGAGACTGTGCCGTTAATCGTCCAGGTGATCGAGCCTGCAGGAGGAGTAGCTGTTGCCACACCAGTGACCGTCGCGGTGTAGGTAATCGTGCCACCGAGAGTTGGGCTAGCTGGCGATGTGGTGATGGCAATCGTTGGGGTGCCCTGGGTAACGTTGACAGTTACTGCTGGCGAAGGTGCAAGCGAGGAGTAGATCGCATCGCCGTTAAATGTGGCGGTAGCGATGTAAGTACCAACCACCGGGGTTGCAACTTGGCAGGTGTAGATTTCATTCAAACTTCCAGTAGTTGGGCCGCTAGGCGCACACGTTGTCGCCCCACCTGTTCCACTAATAATCCATGTCACTCCGCCAGTTGGTGCACCATTGCCCAAGACTCCATTAATAGTTGCGAGGAAGGTAATTGGGGTTCCAAGAGTTGTTGTGGATATTGGAGAACTCTGAACGCTTATCGATGGGACTTGAGTAGCTAGATTGATTGGCAAGGCGGCAGAAGTAACTCCAAGATAATTAGTATCAGCAACTATCGACGATGTGATCGTATAGGTGCCGATAACCGCCGGCGTGAAGGTGCATACATAATTAGCAATATTGGACGAGAAATTATTAGGCGTGCTGGTGCTGCATCCATTAGCAATCGTGGCACCAAGGCTATTCTTGATCACCCAGGAGACTTGGCCCGAAGGTTGTACCGCGCCGTAAACACCCGTGACAGTCGTTATCAGCGTCACAGGATGATTTACGGTTGGGCTTCCTGAGGCGGACACAGAGATCAGTGGAGTCTGTAATGGCAGGTTGACCGTTATTTGATTGCTCGCGAGGGCGGCACCGTAGTCAGCAGGAGTAATCTCCGCGGCGAGGTCGGCGGTAGCAATATAGTTGCCAGCAAAGGGGGTTAGGACTGTGCAGGTATAAGTGGAAACATTTCCGACCGATACAGGTCCGGTCGAAGTGTTACATGTTGGAGAACCGACACTTCCTGTAAATACAAAGGTCATTACGCCAGTTGGCGCATCTGCGTTGGCAGAACCCGTCGCAGTGGCTGTAAAAGTAAGAGTTCCTCCAAGAGTTGGAGTACCTGAGGAAGAGAGCACAACGGTTGGAGTGGCAACCGCGACTGAAACTGTTGGAGATGAAATTGCTCCAACGGCGTTGTAATCGTTATCTCCAGTGAAGGTAAATACTGCAACATAGGATCCTGCGTGAGCAGCAACAACAGAGCAGTGATAGGTCGAGACATTACTCACTTGCGTTGGGCCCGTGATTGAGCTACAAGAGGTTACGCCAGTGACTCCGGTGATCGCCCATGAGCTGGTAGCCGATGGCGCAACTCCATGGATCGCCCCCGTGACCGTTGCAGTGAAGTCGATGGTGCCACCAAGCACAGGAGTTGCTCCTGAAGTAACACTTACTGATGGGGTCGCCTTGCTTACCGTTGTAGTGAAGCCAGAAGTTGGAGCAGTTGCGGAGTAGTTAGCGTCACCGTGATAGGTAAAGACGGGAACATACGTTCCGGCAGATGTAGCAACAATCGGACAGGAGTAGGTTACGGTCGACGCCGGAGTTGAGACAGTTGGGCCAGTAGCACCGGTACAGGTAATTCCAGTGACACCGATGATCGACCACGTTCCACTTCCAGTCGGTGCCGCCCCACCAACAGTTCCCGCGACGGTGGCTGTAAAGGTGAAGGTGTCGCCCAGATTCGCAGTTGGGGTAGAGGTAGCAACGGTAACTAGAGGCGTAATCTGAGAGATGACTATCGTTAAAATTGGAGTTGAAGGCCCAGCGGCAAGGTAATTGCTATCTGAAGCGACGCTAATACGAGCCGTGTAAGTGCCAGCAAGAGCGGCAGGGACAACGCAGGTATAGATCGAGTTCACGCCATTGGTGACGGCCCCAGTTGTGCTGGCGCACGCATTGGCCGAACCTGGCCCAGTCACTGTCCATGTAAGACTTCCGGTCGGAGCGAGTGAACCTGTCACGCCTGTCACGGTGCCGGTGTAGGTAATGATCTGACCAGAAGTTGTACTCGATTGAACACCAGTAACCGCAAGAGTTGGAGTTGCGGAAGCAACCACAATTTGAGAGGTACCCGAGGCGACCGAGCTGAAGTTGGCATCTCCTGGGAAGGTTGCACTCGCCAAATATGTTCCGGCTGTAACCGTAGGAATCGTACAGGTGTAAGTCGTCTTATTAGTCGCCGGGCTATTTGGCGTCACTGTCGGAGTCGAACATGTAAGCGTCCCGCCACTTGGCGCTGTCGCAGTCCACGTCATTGATCCACCCGGAGTCAAGCCCGCGGTTGTGCCATCAACCACGACCGAGAGTGTTGTCGTGCCACCCAGAGTTAAGGCACCGTAGGAGACTGCGCTAATCGTCGGTGAGTTATGTGCTATACCGACTGTGGCGGTGTTAGAGACTACCGGGAAGTAGTTGCCATCGCCTGGGTAGTTGAAGGTCACGACGTAACTGCCGTAGTGCGTACCGGTATCGATGGTGCAGAGATAGGTCGTAACGGCGCCAGAGGAAGTAAATGCAGGAGTAGTGGTACACGATGGGACACCCGATGTTCCGCCCACTGTCCACAGTCCAGCAGCGTTGGTGCCCGTTGGTGGAACTCCAGTCACTCCAGTAACTGCAGCGCTAAATATAAAGGTGGAGTTAATCGTTCCAGGGCCACTTGAGGTGAGCACCACGGTTGGGGTGACCTTAGCGATCGTGATATTTCCTGCGGGGAATGCGGCAAGAGGGGTGTAATTGGTGTCACCAGAGTAGGTAGCAGTTGTGATGTAGGTAATGGCAGCTAAAGCAGAAATGGTGCAGGTAAAGGTGACCTTCTCTGGGCTACCTATCACGGCCGTTGGTCCAAGAAGTCCCGAGATCGGACAGGTCGATGTAGTCCCGTTTATCGTCCAAAGAATCGACCCGGCAGGAGCCGTTGCTCCAACTACTCCAGAGACCGTTGCCGTATAAGTAATGGTTCCTCCGAGAACGGGGGAAGTAGGCGTTACAACAACGCCAATCGTTGGCGTTGCTTTTGTGACGTTAACTGTCACAGCCGTAGAAGGTGCCAAGGAATTGTAGTTGCTGTCGCCGTCATAAGTTGCCGTCGCGATGTAAGTACCAACAACCGGTGTTGCAACCTGGCAGGTGAAGTTCGTGCTGATAGGTCCAGATGAAGTTGGCACACCTTGTGAACTGCAACTTGTTGCTCCGCCAGTCCCCGAAATAGTCCATGTAACTGTTCCGCCCGGAGCAGGATTCGACGCTATTCCGGTAACGGTTGCTGTATAGGTAATGGTCGAACCAAGTGAGGTCGAAGTGAGTGGGGAGCTGGTGAGGCTAATCGATGGCGTGAGAGAAGCAACGCTCACTAGTAAAGCCGACGAAGTGACAGTGATGTAATTGCTATCTGCGGCAATCGTCGAAGTAATGGTATAGATGCCGTTCAATGGCGGCGTAAAGAGACAGGTGTAGGTGGCGACGTTCGAAGAGCGTGAGAAAGGTGTACTGGTGTTGCAACCATTGGAGATCGTGGCACCTAGGTGATCCTTAATCAACCAGGACACTTGACCGGAAGGCTGCGCCGTTGCACTAGCTATACCGGTGATAGTTGTCGTAAGAGTCATCGGAGTTCCGGGGGATGGATTAGAAGAGCCAGACACGGTGATGAGTGGGGTTTGTAGCGGTAGATTAATTATCACCTGGTTGCTCGTTGCTGCGGCACCATAGTTTGTAGGAGCGGTTTCGGCAGCCAAGTTTGCGACTACTGCATAATTTCCAGCGAGCGGAGTCAGGACGGTGCAGGTGTAAGTGGAAACGTTGAGGGTCGATACCGGTCCAGTCACAGTGTTACAACTTGGAGTGCCGACACTTCCGGTAAATACAAAGGTCATTGCACCGGCTGGAGCAACCGCGTTAGCAGAGCCGGTAGCAGTAGCTGTAAATGTAAGTGTTCCGCCTAGAGTTGGTGTACCCGTCGAAGTCAGTGCAACCGTTGGTGTGGCCACCGCCACTGGGACTGCTGGAGACGAAACTGCTCCTACAGCGTTGTAATCGTTATCTCCGGTGAAGGTAAAAGCTGCAACGTAGGATCCCGCGCGAGTGGCAACGACAGAGCAGTGATAGACCGAAACATTGTTTGTTGGCGTTGGGCCGGTAGTTGTGCTGCACGTTGTTACTCCGGTAACTCCAGTGATCGCCCACGAGCCGGTGGATGATGGAGCGGCGCCGTTGGCTGGCCCGGTGACCGTCGCCGTAAAGGTGATCGTGCCGCCCAGTGCCGGCGTTGAGCCTGAAGTAACAATTACCGATGATGGAGCCACTTTAGCCACAGAGGTGGTGAAACCAGAGGTTGGGGCTGTTGCAGAGTAATTAGTATCGCCGTTATAGGTAAAGACGGGGACGTAAGTTCCAGCATATTTAGCAATTACCGGACATATATAGGTCACGGAGGAAACTGGGGTAGAAATATTCGGGCCAGTTGCACCGGTACAAGTAATTCCATTGACTCCGATGATCGACCATGTTCCGCTGCCGGTCGGAGCCGCTCCCCCGACAGTTCCCGCCACGGTCGCGGTAAAGGTGATGGTGTCACCCACATTTGCAGTTGGGGTTGAAGTAGCAACGGTCACAAGTGGAGTGACTTGAGAGATGACAATCGAGAAAATTGGAGTCGATGGACCAGCGGCGTTGTAGTTGCTATCCAGGGCAACACTAATTCGTGCCGTGTAAGTGCCGGCGAGAGCGGCAGGAACAACACATGTATAAATCGAGTTCACGCCATTGGTGACTGGACCAGTCGTGCTAGCGCAGGTGTTCGCCGAACCGGGGCCAGTAACAGTCCACGTTGGAGCACCCGTCGGAGCCAGCGATCCGCTCACGCCATTCACCGTGCCGGTGTAGGTAATGATCTGTCCAGAAGTTGAACTCGATTGCACCCCAGTGACCAAGAGCGTTGGAGGAACCTTGGCTACAGCAATTTGTGAGGTAGCCGAAATTATGGAGTTGAAATTGGCATCCCCTGGGAAGGTGGCGGTTGCCAAATAAGTTCCAGCAGTTGCCGTTGGAATGGTGCAGGTGTATGTCGTTAGATGGATGGCCGGACTATCGAGCGTGGCCCCAGAGGTCGTGCATGAGATTGGGTTGCCGCTAATTGGAGCAGTAACCGCCCACGTCATTGCCGAACTTGGGGTTAATAATGCGACCGTGCCATCGACAGTAACCGAGAGAGTTGTTGTGCCACCAAGAGTTAAAGCACCATAGGAGATCGCGCTAATGGTAGGCGAGTTATGTGCAATTCCTACAGTCACTGTATTTGATACCAGAGGGTTGTAATTACCATCGCCTGGGTAGTTGAAGGTGACAACATAGCTGCCGTAGTGCGTGCCCGTATCGATCGTGCAAAGATATGTCGTAACGGCGCCTGAAGCGGTAAATACTGGGGTGGTCGTACACGAAGGAACTCCAGATGTTCCACCGACAGTCCACAAACCGGCGGCATTTGTTCCGGTTGGCGGAACACCAGTAACTCCCGTAACTGCAGCACTAAATATAAAAGTGGAATTAATTGTTCCCGGGCCACTTGAAGTGAGCACCGCAGTTGGGGTGACCTTGGAGATGTTGACGTTCACTGCGCTAGTTGCTGGAAGAGCCGTGAAGTTAGTATCGCCGTTATAAGTAGCGGTTGCCCCATATGTAATTGCAGAAAGCGCAGGGATCGTGCAACTAAATGTCGTCTGGTAAATCGGTGAACCCGCGGTTGGTCCCACCACTGGACAGGTCGCAGTGGCACCATTAATCAGCCAAGTAATTGAACCAGCGGGCGGCGTCGCTCCAACTACTCCGCTGACGGTTGCGGTGTAAGTAATATTTCCACCAAGAACTGGAGTAGCAGGGGTCGCCACAACGCTAATACTTGGAGTTGCCTGGTTTACTGTCACTGTTACGGGTGCGGAAGGAGCTAGTGAGGCGTAGTTGAGATCGCCGTTGAAGGTCGCGGTAGCGACATAAGTTCCAACAACTGGAGTTGCAACCTGACAGGTATATGTTGAGGCAAACGATCCATTAGGTGTCACGGGTCCGGATCCGCCACCGCACACTTTGGCTCCACCGGTGCCGCTTACGCTCCATGTCATTGTTCCCGTAGGGGCGTTAGGCGATGCTCCAGTAACGATCGCGGTAAAGGTGATCGTAGAACCGAGAGCGGCTGGAGTTCCCGAACTAAATACGTTAATGGAAGGGGTAAGGGAGGCTAGGTTTATCAGCAAATTCGAAGAGGTAGCAGTCAGGTAATTGACATCAGCGGCGATGGTAGCGCTGATGGTATAAACACCGATGATTGAAGGCGTGAAGGTACAGTTATAAGTCGATACATTCGATGAGCGAGTGGTTGGCGTGCTGGTCGTGCAAGAGTTGGTTATGGTGCTAACGCCTTGTTTGATCAACCAAGAAACTGAACCACTCGGTTGCGTCGCTCCAGAGATACCCGTGACCGTCGCAATAAGTGTTACCGGCTGACCAACGGTTGGACTCGCAGAAGCCGTCAAAGTAATTGTCGGGGCTTGAGCTGGCAGAGGAACTACCAATGGGGTGCCAGCGACTGATGCACCATAGTTTGCAGGCGCACTCTCAGCGGCGAGGTTAGCGGTAGCGGAATAACTGCCGGCGACCGGAGCTGAAATAAGGCAGGTCCACGTGGATACATTGAGAAGTGAGGTCGGACCACTCTGCGGGGTGCAACTTACTGGCGATGTAACGCCGAGGGTTGTGGTCTGTGAAACGGTAAATGTCATTACTCCTGCCGGCGCTACTGCATTGGCAGATCCAGTAGCGGTGGCGGTAAAAGTGATGGTTCCACCGAGAGTTGGGGTGCCAGTTGAGGTAAGCACCACAGTTGGAGTAGCGACAAGGACTGGAACTGCAGGAGATGAAACTGCTCCAACTGCGTTGTAATCGTTATCTCCCGTGAATGTAAATTTTGCAACATAGTTTCCGGCGCGGGTAGCAAGAACCGAACAATGGTAGGTCGACACATTGCTTGCGGGTATTGGACCGCCCAAGGTTGTACAGGTTGTTACTCCAGTGACTCCGGTGATCGCCCAGGAGCCGGTAGCAGACGGTGCTACACCGGCACTTGGACCGGTGACAGTGGCGGTAAAGTCCATGGTTCCACCTAATAGAGGTGTTGCACCTACGGTGACAAGGACATTGGGAGTAACTTTATTTACGGTGGTCGTGAACCCAGAAGTTGGAGCTGTTGCCGAGTAATTAGTATCTCCGTGATAGGTAAAGACCGGCACATATGTTCCAGCAGATACGGCAACGACGGGACAGGTGTAGATCACTGTCGAAGCAGGGGTAGAAACCGTTGGCCCATTAGCACCGGTACAGGTAATT
>JBAXOA010000150.1:0-8916 GCA_037133495.1 Mariniphaga sp.
CCTAACTTACCCGAACGGACGATGTCCCTTATTTTCTTCTGAATCGGATCACTCACCCATTGCGAGCCGATTTGCACCACACTTTTTGATGCCAGCACAGCTGCTCTGGCTAATTTAGCATCATCGACACTCTCCGCCATCGGCTTTTCGCAGTAACAATCTTTACCGGCTCTTACAACTTCGGCCAAATGCCTTGCATGCTGAAAATCACCTGTAGCAATCATCACAGCATCCAGATCAGGCATTTTCAGCATATCTTCCATATATTTGAATTGCTGCACTTTAACATCGAACAGATCTTTGCAGCGTGCGGCTGTATTTTCTCTGTTATTGGTCCACAAATCGCAAACTGCTACCACCCCCAGATTTTGCTCTTTAGCCAGCATCTTCACCATATTCTGATGCCCTTTACTTCGGGATCCACAACCCAGAAACCCAATATTAATCCGATCGTTGGCTCCTTTTATCCTCTCATACGAGGCTGCGCTCATCGATGAGGCGCTGGTAGAAATGGCAGTACCAGCAATTCCAACTGCGGTTTTTCCGATGAAATTTCTTCTTGAAATACTTTCTTTAGCCATAGCGTTTCGGTTTTTATAATTTCATGATGTACGTCATTACCTCATCTGCCGGCAATGATATATCCGGCTCAACACCAACCTTGTTCAAATTTTTACCCTCAATTGTATAAAAATCGGAATTGGGTAACAGCAGGTCAAATTCATTATTGATTCTAAGACTTTCGGTTAAAACTGTCATTCCGGCAGTTTTCTGACCTACAATAATAGCAATTTTCTCTTGTTTTAGAGCATAGGTCATCGCCTCAGCAGCTTTTGATGTTTTTGAATCAGCTAACACATAAACCTTTCCCTTGAAAGTTTTCCCAGTCGGAGCAATATAAAGAGATCGGCCCTGTTCTTTGAAAAGTACACCCGGCTGATAACTCGCCTCCGAAAAGCCTTTGAACAGTTTTTGATAATCCTGAGCTTTGGGGATGGTATTATTGCTGTCAAACCATTTTCTGGTCAAATAAACTCCTCCGTTAAAAGCCTTTTCGGAAAGATAATTAGTCAGAATATTGACTGAAAGGGGACTTAGCCGGCTATTTCCACGGAGGTCGATGACCAGCTTACTGTAATCTTTCTTGCTAATAATCAGCGCTATACTATCCATTTCTTTTTGATTTGCCGGAAAGTTATTGCCATCAAAAATTGCAATATTTGACTTTATCTCCCTTACTGCTGCGCTGTTTTTTCTTCCATTCGGTTTATTTTCGGGTCTTATTCTGTTAATTTCATACGATGTAAAAGGAAGTTTTTTCCCTAACCAGAAAAAAATGGCAGCCAGTTCATAGTCATCGGCGGTCTTCACTTTTAGCTCATTGACTTTTTTCTTAAAATCCAACCATTCATCCGATTTCAGCCAGGCCGGATTGACAATATGCTTTTCTGTCAATGAAAATGCGGTGTTAATAATTGAGGTATAGTCTCTGACTGATTTGTTATCAAAAACTTTTTCTCCGGTTAACTGGTGCTGACGAAATCTGTTGTCTTTATACAGACCATCAAAATGAGAACCGGAAATGGATCCCGTGAAAAGAAATTGTTTATCGAAATAATTGAAGTTTCCGTTTAGAAGCAAGCTGTCATTTTTCTCCCGCGTTTTCCCTTCAATAAAAACGATCTCGGGATACTTTAACTTCCCTGCCGCCTTTGCCAATGCATAGGTAAAAACGCCGGCAAGATCTTTCAATGCATCTTTACGTGAGTAAGCTTCGAATGTCTTTTTTTCTTTATTCAAATCAATAGTGAGCAAAATCTCGTCACCATATTCATTCTCAACCCTCCAGTAAGTCTGCGAAAACGAATTAAATGATTGCAACACCAAAATAATTAATATTAATGCTTTATTCATGTATTTTACATCGATTTAACAAATTAGCTGACAAGATATTACCAACTATTTATGAATATTACTTCAATTATTTAAATTCCTATTTTGTCAACCAGGTCTTTCCTGTCCAGTTTACTTCTGCTGTTTCAGAGAGTCCGAATGAGCGTTCGTCGCTATACCATTCGGTATGCATAAGTCCCATAAAATTCGGGTTTCCTGCATGCTCCAATAAAATACGTTCCCATGCCTGATGATTGACCAGATGATCCCAGGGAGAACCGTAAGTCCGGAACCCCCTGTTCAGCAGATAATTGGTTCCCATCTCCAAAAGATCCCTTTGCTGATAATTTTCGGCCGTATAGTACCAATGCGCCATAATAATGTCTTTACAGAGCAAATCGCCGGTTTTTTCCAGCAGTTTTAATCCGGCATTATGATAAGGATTGACACAGTCGGCCCACATGATCATATCCACATCAGGATCGTGCTTTTTGATGATATCCCGCATTCTGTTAATCTGATAAGCAACCAACTGGTACTCTTTCATGTGCCTTTTGAGGCAACGGCTATCGCTATTCACAAGCCCTATTTCATCATGATTAACATGCAGTTTCTTCGGCTTTAATGTTGCAATAACTAAACCTGAAAGCCGGTCAAATTCCTTGTATGCCTGTTCTTCCGAAGGGCAGGTTTTTGAATACCGGTGAGCCCGGCTATCGATGATATCACCACTGAAAAATATTGTCGCATTAATTGGAATCCGACCGGTTTTGATTCGTTCTATCACAGGCGGAGCGTTGGAAATAATCCGGTAATCTTTATCCGGCTGATAAATAATCCCGCTGTTGCTGCCTGAACGAAATTGCGGACGGGAGCTTTCGATATTTAGTATTTGTTGAAAAGCGGGTGTAATACGATCATCTTTAAAAGTGAGAGGCTCATTTTCCATCATAAATCCTTCTTCCCATGACGGGTCGCCTGTAATCCAAAGCAAAGGGATTGGTTCTGCTTGAAAGCTTTTAATAAAGTCGAAATATTCAAGTATCCCTTCTTTGATTTTTGGATCCTCCATGTTTCGATAATCCGATGAACGGACTACAATCTCATTATATTTTAAGTCGATGTATTCCAAAATACGCGCTTTGCTCGTGGGCGTCATCGGTACCGGAAGGTATTGAAATGTTGCCCGGTGAGCCGCAATTGGAAAGTCGAGAAGGTCAACGGAAGGGAGGGGCAGGTTCATTTCCAATAGGTGTTTCAGGGTAACCAATCCGTAATGCACTCCCTTAATTCCGGCTCCAATAACTTTAATATGCTTATTATCAACGATAATGCGGTAAGCCTCCTGGTTAGGAAAAGTAGTTCCTGATGCCTCAGGAAAATCTTTCGATAACCCGATCAATACAGCTCCATTGTCTCTTTTCTTCCAGTCTGCCCCTTGTTTTGCCTGTAAAAGCTCTCCGATTCTGGCCATATCCGCATTTACCAGTCCGTTAGTAAAATCGACAAATGACAATTCCTTCAAATAACGAAATTCACCGGTATTCAAAAGGTCGATATGTTGAATCTGAGGAAATACCTTGTGATAAGGAGACGGAGCATTTTTTACAGTCGTCAGCCATTTTTCGTAGCGATCAGTCACGTCTTTTTGAGTCCACGAATCCATGGGTTCCAGATTTCCCGCTTTTGCATCGTCGGCAAGCTGGAACGCCATACATTTTGAATTTTTCAGCGCTGCCTTTTCATGAAAAAGCAAAGAATCAGGTAGTGGAATTTTAAGGAAATGCTGATATGTTTCAGTAATTAGGGGAGCTTTGCCAACAAACAGGTAATGACGAAGCACATGTTCTTTTCCATCAGGGAGAATAATAGTGGAGGAGACAGGATGAATACCATCGATCAGCTTCACTGAGCTTTTTTTAATCTTCAGTGTCTCGCCCAGATTTGTTTTGAAAGCGGCGACTACATGCTGACCATCCTGATCCAGGATTTTAACAGTTACAGGAATTTTATGCTGCAGTAATTCAATTTTATAACGTTGTCCGACAAACATTTGATACTCATCAGCGGTTTCAGTAATCTCCGGACGTGAATATAAATAAGCGCTTTCTTCCACCCGTTTTACTGTTTCAGCGTAATCCAAAAACCTGAATTGGAAACTCCATTTACCAAATCCCTGCGAAATTTTGATACAAAATTGATTATCTCCCTTTTTAAGAACCACAGGTATAAGATCGCGGTCCGGCTCTTCTGAACCCATGGTATTGTGTTCCAGAATCCGCTCTCCATTCTGCCAGATCCGTATTCCGTCGTTAGAAGTTACAGAGAGGACCATCTTCTTAACTGTCGAGGATTTCACTACACAAGCGGCATAAACGACGGTCTGTACATTTGGAGAAATGATCTCATTTAGTGGAATCAGCCCAAAAGAACTCCTGTACCGTTCCCATTTAACGATATGTCCATCAGGATGTTTAATCTCCATCCCTGCAAACGGGCGTATTTTGCCTTCGCCTCCGTATTGCAAAAGATAATCCCGGTAATGACCCAAAGAGGTTGAATCGAACCGATAGGCATTAATTCCCTCGGGTAATGGATTTGGAAAAGGACCACACAATAACCAGTCGCGAAAAAACATACCCGCCTGAGGATCCTTATAAACAGGATCATTGTTAGCTGCAAAAATGCCGGAGGTTATCACCAGAAAAACCATCAGCAATTGGATTGATTTTACCATTGTAATTATTTTTGAAATAAAACCATCGCCGGAACATCTTGTTTTTCAATGCCCGGACCAGTATATTGTACACGAAGAAACATTCCTCCACCTGCCTGAAAGTAGTGGAGTTTTATTGGATATACGCCATTAGACAAGGAAATCTTACCCGTTTTTTCGATGTCAGCACCATTCGGGCCATCGTGATCGACAACAATTTGATTATTAATAAACAATCTGCTGCCATCGTTTGACTGGATAAAAAATTCATAGATTCCTGCCACATTTATTCGGATCAACCCTTCGAACGACAGCGCAAATTCATCCTTGACTGAAATGATTTTGTCGAGGCCAAACTTATAAACCTTCCCTGATTTTAAGACCTTGAGTTTGGTAAAATCGGGAATTTTCATCCATGCTCCGTCGTAGTAACGATAAGTCAGTCCATTCTTTTCCGGATTGATAAAATCGATATAATTGGTTTTTATAAAGCTGGATTCATAACCGTTCAACATCGCCTTCGCCCTTATTTCAGTAGGCTTTGATATATAAAAAGGCTTTTTAAATACCGGTGAAGTACTGTCAGGATCTGTGCCATTGACTGTATAATGTATTCCTGCATCAGCTACATCCGAAGTAATGCTGACCCTTACGGAGTCATGAATCAGAGCAAGGGTGTCGCCGGGATGAATGATTGGATTGGAAAGAATGGTATTTTTGAGACTGCTCTTTGATCCCCTTGATAGAAAACGGTACTTTCCGGAAGCAATTTCATAAACAAGGGATTTACCCTCTTTTCTCAGAAATTTCACATTCGGATTGAGTGTGATTGAACTGCCACTCTCGGTAACTGATCCTTCATTGGTAGCCAGCACTTCAACAGTTGCAGAAGTATTTGCGGGAATTGACACATTAAGCAGATAATCATCGCCCTCGAATGCCCATTGTGATTTAATCTCGCCGTACAGCGACAGATAAGAAGTATTGACAAAAGAAAGACTGCTCACCGGGGATGGCTTAATAAGGATATGCTTAAAGCCGGGTAGGTCCGGATCGGGAGATATGCCCCCCAAATTCTGATAAAACCATGCACAAACACTTCCAAACATAGGGTGGCTATGGGATACATCTCCTTGAAAAGTTTCCCAGATGGTGGTAGCTCCTTTTTCTATCATGAAGCCAAAACCAGGAAAATCACGCTGGTTCATCAGGGTAAATGCAAGGTCGGCCCGATCCATTTTTGTTAAAACTTCGAGTAAAAGCGGCGTTCCCAATATGCCCGTATCAAAATGTGCCTTATTGTCAATGACAACATTTTTGATTAAATTTTCAAAAATCGCATTAACGTATGCACTGTCAGCAATTCCAAATCCAAGCGGATAAACATTGGCACCTTGACGGCCGATAGAATAACTTGATTTTTCTGCATTAAAATAGACCTTATTGATAGCTGTCTGAGCCTTTAAAGCCAGTTGTGTAAAGTATTCCTTATCTCCTGTATTTGCCAGAGCAGTTGATACTTTCGTCATTAATTGAAGACAATAGTAATAATAACAGCTATTTACGAAGTCTTCGGGAATAGCGACAATGTCGGGTGAAACCCATTCGCCAAGTCCCTGACTCGCCAGGATTCCATCTTTATTGAGTGAATTTTTCATGTATTCGATCCAGAGCTTCATTCCTGAATAATGCCGTTGAAGCAGCCGCAGATCGCCGTAATACTGGTACATGTACCATGGAATAATCACGTATGCCGAACCCCAGGCAGTACCGCCGCCACCATCCTGGTAAGGAGTGGTATTGGGAACGTAACCGGTTTTGTGGTTTTGCGCATCCGCGATATCATTTAGCCATTTGGTATAAAACTGCGACATGTCAAAATTATAGATTGCTGCTCTGGCCGAGATCTGACCGTCACCGGTATATCCACGACGCTCACGGTGAGGACAATCACTTGGTACACCCCCATGGACATTACCCAATTGCGTCCACTGATAATTATCCAGAATTTTATTGAGCAGTTTATTGGAACTTTCAAAAATTCCGGTCAATGCGATGTCCGTATTCACCACTCGTCCTTCGAGGTTATCTGCAGTCAATTCAGTTGGAGATCCAAAAACATCAACATACCGGAAAGCGTGCCATGTGAAACGCGGCTCCCATATTTCGAGACCTTTGCCTTTTAAAATATAAGTATCAGTTTGGTTATAGGTAGGACCAAATTCTTCGGTAAAGCGTAGTCTGATTTTTGTTCCGTAAGGACCGGATATTTTCAGTCTTGCCCACCCGGAGAACAATCGTCCCATATCGAAACGGTAAACTCCTTTCTCTGGCTGGCTAACGGCAACTGGTCTGATAGTTTTGGTCACCCGGTCGGGTGGAGATATTTGTGCTTTTAACGTTCCTGTCGGCGGCCTGACAGCTATTGCCTTCACCCATTTTGAGTCATCAAACCCGGCAGTATTCCATCCGGTCTGTTCCTTTCTTGCATCATAGATCTCGCCGGAATGCAACCCATTATACAGGATGGGACCTATCGAGGCTTTCCACTGCTCGTCGCTTGTTATTACTTCTCTGCTTCCATCGGTATATTCGATTACGAATTGCGCGATCAATCGTGACGTGTCGTACCATAACGAAGTGTCATTTGGCCGGTCGGCCTGTAAATACCAGCCATTTCCAAGGATAATACCAAACGCGTTCGCCTTTGATTTCAAGGAAGAAGTAATATCAAAAGTTTCATACAGAACTGTGCTGGTCATATTCCCTATCCTTGATTCGCTCCATTTCTCCACTTTTTGACGATCATAATTGGTCTGATTGGGTGAAAGAACATGATCCCCAATTTTCACACCATTGATATACAATTCATAATAACCTAGTCCACTGATATATGCACGCGCTTGCTTTACTTTTTTAGAGATACTGACCTCTTTTCGAAATAATGGAGCAGCAAATCTCCATTCACCGGAAGTAAGGACAGGGGGTGCGCCAATCCATTTGGCGTGCCAGTCACCGGCATTGAGCAATCCCATTTCCCAATGTGCTGTATTACTCCATGACGATTCATTCTTTTGTTCATCCCATATTTGCACTTTCCAACTCACATTCAAACCCGGGCTTAATGGCTTACCTTGATATTCCACTTGAATTGACTGACCGGATTCAACTTTCCCTGAGTCCCAAAGATCGGGTGCATTCTGATTTAATAGTTCATCGTTTGAAGCGACCATAATACGGTAGGCGGTTTGATTCGCCCCGTTCACCTCTTTATTCATCTTCCACGAGAGGCGTGGTTTGACAACGTCCATTCCCAAAGGACTGGGAAGATATTCGCACCTAAGATCATTAACATCCCATGTTGATCCAGTTTTTTGAGGAGTGCATGCAGTGAAAGCAAGGATTAGCACGAAAAAAGAGAACCCGGATAATTTCATCAGAAGAGTTTTTGTTTTTAAGTTGCCAGATAGCCTGTCCAGATTTATCATGAGAACACCTGTGTTATCTTCATTCGTTTTTGCGAAGCTCAGATTCATGGGTGTTTCATAGTATGATGATTATAAATAATAGTCAATTAATAATGGTCAGTTTTTCAGTTCACAATTATAAACAATTCTACTCTTATTCAGGTAAAGCTACTTTTTTACAGGCTGAATTATATCGAAATAACGTGACATCCAATAGGGCCAGAGCCAAAAAACCGGTTCTCTGACCATGCTCAGATCGCCTTGTATTGCTCCCCATGGATTTTTATCCCACCGAACAGTTGCACGTTCGCTGGCAGGCGGAAGTTCTGAAATCTGAATTTCTTCAAGAATCGGGCTTCTCACAATGTGCACATCTTCACGTAAAGTATGATCAATTGGCCAGTCCATCAGATCAAGAGGGGCATCTCTCAGAAATTGAACCGTTTGTGGCACATTGACTTTTTTACATGTAGCAAAGGCATAAGTCAGATTATTGATCAGGTTTTCACCCGCCGGCTGGTTTGCCATCCATTCGTCGATCAGCTGACTATAGAACGTTTTAAGTTTGGGATCATTTTCATATTTAAGCAGAATGGGGAAAAGATAGCCTTCTAAGGTCCTGTCAAAATAAATCTGCCAGGCCGGATTTTTCTTATTCAGATGAGATATATTTTCGAGGTAACCATCTTTATCAATCAGGCGATGATATTCCTTATCATATTTCTCATCCCCGGTGATATGAGCAGCAAATTTGAGATAAGCAAGAAGTTCCAGTGAGTTGATGCTTCTCTCCGAGGCCCAGTCAGGATCCCCATTTATTTGCTCTGGTGACCAAACAGA
>JBAXOA010000151.1:0-8868 GCA_037133495.1 Mariniphaga sp.
AAAGAACTATTTGTTTAATAATAAAACTATTTTAACGGTTTTGAACACTCTTAATAAAGAATTAGGAATTAGGAATCAAGAATTAGGAATTAAGAATTAGGAGTTAAAGGAGCTGAGCCTATTATTATCTTATTTGCACATTGGCATATTAGCACATTATTTTTCTTTATTCCCATTGATCATTCCTGAGACGATCCCTTTAGCATTGGTGTTATCAGCAATAATTACTCCGCATAAATGAAAAAATACATAGGCATACATCAGGTACTGACAAAAGCCGTGTATCTTTTTTATCAACCTGTGATTTTGGTCGAGAAAAGTCAGATCATGACCGAAAATCATGCCAAGTCCTGTTAGCACAATTATTAAAAGGAGGACATAAAACACTAAATAACCTCGTTTAACAATTAGATAGTGTTTGCCTTCTTTCTTGTCGGTATTATTTTGAAAATTCAGTTTTAAAACTTTTCGAATACGGTTGCGTAATTTTTCATCTTTATTTTGAACTACCTCAATAAGTAATCTTGATAATAACAAGAATGACAATCCGTATCCAAGTAATTTATGAATATCCCACATCTTATCATCAAAAGCATGAGATACGGAAAAAGCCTGATCATCTGTTATGGTAACGCCTTTTTTCTCCAGTCTTTCCTCAACCATTTTGATATTGGCTCTTGGATGAAGGACCGTTGAAGCCATAAGCACCGTAATCATCAATGCCGCAATGGTAATAAACGTTAGCCAATGCCAAATACGGATCAAAACAGAATTCTTTTGAATAAACAAAGAGGCTGTTGTTGCTGTTAAGACTTTCTGATTCATAAAATTGTGCTTTATATTAGTTAATTAGATTTTAATTTGTAAAATGAAAGATCCAGAAATATAAATTACTTTATCGGTAAAACCGTAGGTGACAAGACGAAGAAAGAGATAATTAATTGAATCACCCCTCGTTTTTCAGACTGAAATTATAAATTCAATATTATTTTTCAAAAGTAGCAATAAAAATGATCTATGATAAAATGTTATTTTTACCTTAATAAAGGACGTGGATGAATCTGATAGTCCAATATGTTTCTTTAACCTGATCTGATTGTTTTATCGGGAAATTGCATGAATGATTTATTTCATCATTTTAGATATTAGTAGTATGAATATTTCAAAGAACAAGATTTTAATTACAGGCGGTGCTACCGGCATCGGATTAGCGCTGACAGAACAATTTTTGGAGGAGAACAACACCGTGATTATTTGTGGAAGAAGAGGCGGTGCGCTGGAAGCAGTATCTAATAAATATCCTTCGGTGATCACAAGGTTGTGCGACCTATCCAAAGCAGATGAAAGAGAAGAACTATATAAATGGATAGTCAATGAGCATCCTGATTTAAACGTGCTCATAAATAATGCGGGAATTCAAAACTGGATGACAATTTCGGACGACAATTTCTTTCAGCTGGCAAAAGAAGAGCTGGCTATCAACATCGAGGCACCGATGCACTTAATTTCACTTTTTATCCGTTTAAGATCGTTAACCACTGTGATGAATGTCACCTCTGGACTGGCCTACGTTCCGCTTGTCAAAGCGCCTGTCTATTCCGCAACTAAAGCGTTTATGCATTCTTTAACTCTTTCGGTGCGTCATATTTTAAAGACTAAAGGTATTGAGGTAATTACCCTGATCCCACCAGCCCTTAACACCGACCTTGGCGGCAAAGGAATCCATGATTATGCCCCTCCGGTAAGCGATTTCATTGAATCAGTTTTTAAACAACTGAAAGAACAAAAGACCGAAATCACTTTTGGGTTCAGTGAAGCCATGGCTAATTCCGGCCCGGAAGATCTTCTCAAAGCATTTAACAGAATGAATACTTCAAACTAATCATGAGATGAAATACATTCGTTGGATCAGATTTATTATCACGCTATTAGTCAGCTTATTTCTGTCAATAAATAATCTGGAGGCCCAGCATTTAACAAAAAAAGGAACACCTGACAGGCGATATAAAACATACAAAACATCTTCTTACAAAGCTGCCTCAACAAAAGTAAGTTCGACGAGTAAAAGTTATAAAGTTGGTACAATATCAACAGTAAAAAGAGACAAATGGAAATAATATTAATGATCATAAAAATCAATTTACATGGAAATCAGAAAAAACTGGCATGATAAGCATCATGAAACACTGGGTTATGGGAGCCGTTTAGCCGATTCGGTCGCAAAAGGAATGGGATCATGGAATTTCATCATTATTCAGACTGTATTGGTTATTCTTTGGATGGGATTAAACCTGGTTGGGTATTTTTACCACTGGGATGTTTACCCATTCATATTGCTCAATCTTGTCTTTTCGACTCAGGCGGCCTATGCAGCACCTATTATTATGATGTCGCAAAACAGGCAAAACGATCGCGACAGGGTGCAGGCACAGGCTGACTATCAAACAAATATAGACGCAAAGCTCGAAATAGAAGCCTTGGCAATCAAATTGAAATCGCTTGAGGCAGATAAACTTGACAAAATAATTCAATTATTGGACGAGATGAACGGTCATCGTGCAAAATAAAAACTTTTCCGGAATCACAGCAGTTAGTTAAAATCTGCCAGATCGTCGGCAAAAACAGCTCAAACGTCTATTCTATTTTTGGAAATACCATAACTGGCGTAGTTTCGGTTCAAAACAGCAAAAGAACCGGAATAACACTTGGAATTGTGGCGATGCCGATATTGGCTTCGATTATGAGCTGGCCGGTAGTTATTACAACCCTTTCGGTGGTGATGTCGTTTCTGGTATGCTCAGTTATTGGGATCTTCTTCGGATGGTATCCTGCCAGCAAGGAAGGCAGCCTCAATCCAATAGATGCCTTACGATACGAATAGTGTAAATTGCCAAACAGGTAAAATGCGTGATAACAATAAATAATTATCTTTGAAAAAAATGCCATCATTATGCTAAAATCCTTATCAATATCAGATAATAAAATCAAACTTGCACTTCATGTTATTGCCTGGATTATTGTAATAATTATCCCGCTTTTCCTCACCAATGCATTTGGTGATGGCAATACGCACCGTTTATACCAATTTTACACCCACACTTTTTCCGCGGTCATCGTTTTTTATGTCGGCTATCTATGGCTGATTCCTAAATTTTTTCTTCAGGACAAAAAGAGTGCCTATGCTGTAATTCTGTTGGGATTGATCTTGGGAACCTATTTACTATCGTCATTTGTAGATGATACTATTCTTTTTGACCCGGTTCAGAATGCCAAAATCCAGGAAGCAATGAAACAGATGACTGGCAAAAATGAAAGTTTACACAGACCAATGAGGGCGTTTGGGTTTTATAACCACATCGTAGCATCACTATTGATTTCAGGATTCGCAATGGGGCTTGGTGTTATGGAAAGATTAAAACAAAATGAGAAAAAACAAAAAGAACTTGAAAAAGAGAAGCTTAATTCGGAACTAGCCTTCCTGAAAAATCAAATCAGCCCCCATTTTTTCTTTAATACCTTAAATAATATTTACTCACTGATTGGCATAGACGGACCGACAGCACAGGATTCGGTGCTTAAATTGTCGAAATTAATGCGCTATTTGCTTTATGAATCGGAACATGGACAAACACTGATCAGTCATGAAATCGGTTTTATGAAAAATTATATCGACCTGATGAAGTTACGGTTGAGTTCAAAGGTTGAATTAAAGATCAATTTTCCCGATGAATTTATCGATTTTCCGATTCCACCACTTCTTTTCGTCCCGTTCATCGAAAATGCATTCAAGCACGGTATCAGCTACCGCGAACATTCATTTATTGACATCGGCATGACAATTGACAACGACCGCATCAGTTTTACAGCCGAAAACAGCCTCGGAACAACCAGCAAAACGACCGATATTGAACATTCAGGCATCGGTCTCGAAAATGTAAGGAAACGGCTCGCACTGCTGTTTCCAAATAAACATGATCTTAAAGTAGTACGCAGTGCTACCGTTTTTCGTGTCGATCTCTCGATCATAAAAGAAAAATTGCAGGGATGAAACTGAAAACCATTGCCATCGATGACGAACCTCTTGCCCTCAGGCTGGTGAATGATTACGTAGGTAAAACCCCTTTTTTAGAACTTGCCGGCTCATTCGATAATCCGCTGGATGCCGTCGATTTTCTTTCCACGCATGCAATCGATCTTATTTTAGTGGACATTCAGATGCCTGATCTGACAGGAATTGAATTTATCCGAACTCTCGAAGATCCCCCAAAAATTATTTTCACAACAGCCTACGAGAAATATGCCGTCGAAGGTTTTAAGCTGAATGCTATTGATTATCTGTTAAAGCCCTTCGGTTACGAAGAATTCCTGAAAGCATCGATTAAAGCCCGAAAACAAATCGAACTGGAAGCCAATACATTACCATCAATCGATACGAATAATCAGTTTTTATTTTTGAAATCGGAATACAAAATCCGCCGGATTAATTTCGATGACATTCTCTACATTGAAGGATTAAAAGACTATATAAAAGTTTATATTAAAGGGGATGACAAGCCCGTTTTGTCCCTCAACTCGATCAAATCACTTGTACAAAAACTACCGGAAAACAAATTTATGCGGGTACATCGTTCCTTTATTGTAAACCTCGACCGGATTGATACGATTGAACGAAGCCGTATTATTTTCGGAAAAATCTACATTCCGGTAAGCGATCAGTATAAAGATAAATTTCAGGAATTTTTGGACAAGAACTTTTTGTAACCAGACTATCCCGAAAATCTAAATTTTCCGTGCATTTTTTTTTTGCATCTAATCAATCGGAAACATTTATTGTAATTCCATCTTGTTCAAGCATTAAATATCAACAATAAAAATCATTGAACATTATTAATTGATAATTTCTTAATCGCGCAATTAATTCCCGCTTTATCTTCTCGGATCACCCTTCACTGGCAGTTTGGCCAGCTTTTCGACCTCTACGGACGGATGCCCGAATTCGGCAACCACCTTTCCCAGCATCAGGTAAACACCATGTCCGGCAAATGGCCAGCTCTTCAGGCTATTTGGAAAGTGAACAGTTTCAAAAAACTCACCGGTGTGATCCAGAAAACTTCCGAAAGTCATCACCTCCCGCTTCGAAGTACTCACATATTTAATGGTAACCAGCAGTCCCACCATACGAACCGTTTTCCCAACATAGCGCGACAGATCGTTCGCCAAAACCTCACCGCGGAAACTGGTTTGCAGCAAATCGAACCACGACATGGTCACCGGGAAACCGAGCAGCTCAATCTCATCATATGCTGCCTCAACCAGCGACTGCTCCATGTCTGGAAGCTCCCATTTTTTGGAGGGAATATCAAATAACCTGTTCGGAATGCTTTTAACACTCTTGTTCAGTAACATATGCGCTTCCCACAACAATTGCATTTTTGGTTTGGCAATAAACCGTAATGCGCCCAACCTGATCAGCAGCACCAGATGTTCTATTCCGATTGCAACACGATGTAAGAAATCCTCCAAAGACAGGAATTCACCTCCGCGTTTTCGTTCGCTAACCAACTGATGTTGAAAATCATGTTCAAGATTGGCAACTAAATTAAATCCAAGGTAAATACGATCATCGTAAATCGTAGTTTCTTCGAAACTTTTGTTCACACACGGCAGTTCAATACGGGCACCACACCTCCGGGCTTCGTTCACATATACCCAGGTCCGGTAAAATCCGCCAAAATTATTAATTACGGCGACCATAAAATCAAGCGGATAGTGGGCTTTGAGGTAAAGACTTTGGAAACTCTCCACCGCATAGGAGGCGGAATGAGCCTTTGAAAAGGAGTATCCGGCAAAACTCTCAATCTGCCGCCAAACCTCGCGGGCTGTCTCATCGGGCCGACCCAAGGTGCGGCAATTTTCGAAAAAACGGTCAATGATCCGCTGAAACTCACTCTTCGAACGAAACTTTCCGCTCATGGCCCGGCGCAACACATCGGCATCAGCCAGATCGAGCCCCGCAAAATGGTGACACACTTTGAGCACATCCTCCTGAAAAACCATCACCCCATAAGTCTCCTCCAGTTGCTCTTTCATCACCGGATGGAGATAAGTGAAACTTTGCGGATGATGGAACCGATTGATGTATTCCCGCATCATTCCGCTCTTGGCAACACCGGGACGAATAATAGAACTGGCCGCCACCAGCGAAATATAGTTGTCGCAATGCAGTTTCTTAAGCAAACCGCGCATGGCAGGACTTTCGATGTAAAAACATCCGATCGTCTCACCAATCTTCAACTGATGCTTCACCTGCGGATCGGTTTTCAGCTCCTGAATACGGTGTATATCAATCTTCACTTTTCGGTTCTGCTGAATGATTCCAACACTGTCGTTGATGTGACCAATGCCACGCTGACTCAGGATATCCAGCTTTTCAAATCCGATATCTTCGGCAACATACATATCCCATTGGGTTGTCGGGAATCCTTTGGGTGGAAGATCGAGTGCCGTGTAACAGGTGATAGGCTCCTCCGAGATCAGCACACCACCGGCATGAATAGTCCGTAAATTCGGGAAATCCTGCATCAGCGAACCTATTGAAAATATCTGCCGGTACAGTTCACTCCCCTCTGTCGCGGCAACCGGATCATCGGCCAGCACATCAATCTCGCTTTTCGGTAGTCCATAAACCTTCCCCAGTTCACGAATGATCGACTTTCCCTGAAAAGTGTTCATCGCTCCGAGAAGCGCTGTGTATTTGTTGCCGTAACGTTTAAAAATATACTCATGAATATCGTCGCGGTTGCGCCACGAAAAGTCAATGTCAAAATCGGGCGGTGAAGTCCGCTTGGGGTTCAGAAAACGCTCAAAATAGAGATTAAGTTCGATCGGATCCACATCGGTGATCTTTAAACAATAAGCAACAATCGAATTGGCGCCCGAGCCACGTCCTACATGGTAAAATCCACGGCTCATCGAATAGCGGATGATATCCCAGGTGATCAGAAAATAGGCTGAAAAGCCAAGTTTATCGATGATTTCCAGCTCATGATGCACCCTTCTTAACGCCTCCGGATCATTGCCATAGCGATATTTCCAACCATCAAGTGCCAGCTTTTCAAGCAATAGCTTGTCGTCGTAACGGCTTCCTGTAAAGCACTTCTTATTTTTTACAGCCGTAAAATCGAAGGTGATGGAACAATCATCGATTAAATTTTTTGTCGTCTGAAGGATTTCCGGAAAATCGGCAAATGCCACGAGCAAATCATCGAAAGTCCGGAAGATATCCGATTCGCGGCCGGTCTGTTCAGGAGTAATTTTACTCAGCAATGTGTTATGATGAATGGCACGCAGGTGTCTGTGTAACAAATAATCATACTTTCCAGAGAACGTAACAGACTGAAAAACAATTAATTTATGAAAATGTTTTTTAGCCGTAATATAGCGCAGCCGGTTGATATCTGGCGGTTGCACTCCTATAAATTCGTTCTCTCGCAGCTCATCAATATCTTTTTCACCGAAAGGGTAAATAAAATAGACATGATCAAGCCGGTCGGGTATTGGCGGGAATGCCGTTTTATGCAACAGATGACGGCTCAGAAATTCGTTTAACCCGCGGAAACCCTCGTTATTCCGGGCTATTCCGGTGTAGAGATGACGATCGCCATTACGGAAATCGATCCCGGCAATTGGCTTAACACCCATTTTTTCCGCCTCTTTCACAAAATCAATGACACCTGAAGTGTTGTTGATATCGGCCATAACGACCACGGGAATGTGATTTTTGACCGCTTCCTTCAACAGCGTTTCGGGATTCATCGTCCCATAGCGCAAACTATACCAGGTATGACAAGAGAATAACATAGAAGTTGATGGGCGAATTAAGAATTAGGAATTAAGAATTAAGAATTAAGAATTACGAATTACGTCCGCCAGCTGGCGGAACGAATTATGAGTTGAAGGTCACTGAGCGAAGCCGTTCTCCGTTTGCTGAGCGGAGCCGAAGCAAAAATCCCTGTTGGCCTTTTTTTTCTAAGGGGGAGTTCACCCCCATTTCAATTAGCCCATTAGACTGATGGCCTAATAGCCGAATAGTCTAATAGTCTAATAGCCTAATAGCCTATTATCTCATTAACCCATTAATAATACCCCCGTTTAATTATTAATTGTCCCGGTGGCAACGGAACCGTTTTCATTTCATCGATTGTTTTGCGCACGGCCAGTCCCGATGCGCGCCGAATCGCAGAAGAGCCAAACCGTTTACGGATCTGATCCATGCTGACATACAGATTGACCCGTTCGGAGGTATCTTCAAAGAGATCGAGTTGCTGGGTACCGCCAACAAGATGACTAAACCTGACACCAATCAGCCGGATCAGCATCCGTCGCTGGTAAAGCTTTCGAAACAGCGCCTTAGCCGTTGCCAGCAATGTGTGATCGAGCTGGGTATAAGGAATTCTTAACTGCTGACTGAAAGTATCGAAGTTCGAATATTTGATTTTGATCGTGACACATGATGTCATTTTTTCTTGTTTTCGAAGCTGAAAAGCCAGTTTTTCAGTCATGCCGACAATCAGTTGTTCCAGAAAATTAACATCAGTGGTGTCCTGCTCAAAAGTACGTTCGGTGCTGATCGATTTTTGTTCGGAGTAAGGTTTAACCGGCGTGTTGTCAATTCCATGTGCCTTTTTCCACATAATGACCCCGTTTTCACCCAATACCTGTTGCATCATCTCCATAGGAATCTCTGCGAGTGTATGGATGGTTTCGATCCCCATAGAACGGAGCAAATGATACGTTTTGGCACCAACCATGGGAATTTTACGAATCGAAAGGGGATCGAGAAATGGCAGTACAAAACATTGCGGCACC
>JBAXOA010000152.1:0-8669 GCA_037133495.1 Mariniphaga sp.
GTCATAAGCGGATCCAAAAAATCACCCCGATTGAGGTTTCCGCAGTCCGGCTTCGAATCGTCAAAAGTGTTGGTGAACCGATCATCCGCAAACTGGCAGTTTATAATACGATCGTTCCGGAAAAAGACATTTTCGGGAATATTATAACTCCGAAAACAGCTGCTCAAGAACAGGCAATTAAAGCACGGCTAAAGACTGAAACACCCAAAGAACGCGAGGAACGGATGCGTTGGTTTACAGAAGGGAGATTTGGTATGTTTATTCACTGGGGTGTCTATTCGGTACCGGCCGGTGCTTACGGCGACAAAAAGGGGTGCGGAGAATGGCTTATGGAAAGCGCACAAATACCCGTATCAAAATATGAGCAGTTTGCTCAACAATTTAATCCGGTTAAGTTTGATGCCAAAGAATGGGTACGGATTGCAAAAGACGCAGGGATGAAATACATCGTGATCACGGCCAAGCATCACGACGGTTTCAGCATGTACAGGTCAGACCTCACAGACTGGGGAATCAAGGCCACTCCTTTTCAGCGCGACCCTCTCAAAGAGCTGGCTGAAGCGTGCAAGGAGGCTGACATCAAACTCTGTTTCTATTATTCCATCATGGACTGGCATCATGCCGACTGGCCTGAACGCCGCCCCTGGAACGACAGCGCCAAAGGAATACCCGATATGAACCGCTATACCGAATTTATGAAGGGGCAGCTCACAGAATTGCTTACGCGCTATGGTCCCATCGGAATACTCTGGTTTGACGGCGATTCTGAAAAACCGTGGAAGCAGGAGGCCGGTTTCGACCTCTATTATTACCTCCGTTCGATTCAGCCAAATCTTATAATCAACAACCGTATTGCAAAAGCAAGAGACATTAAGACGGAAAACCCGGCTGCCGGTGATTTCGGAACACCTGAACAACGGATACCTAAACAAGGACAGGTGCCAATTCTCCCGTGGGAATCGTGCATGACTATAAATGAGACCTGGGGATTCGATAAAAGTGACCACGAATTTAAATCAAGCCGTACCTTGGTGCGGAATCTTGTGGATTGTGCAGGCAAGGGGGGAAATTATTTATTAAATGTTGGTCCAACCGCTGAAGGGCTGATACCGGATAAAAGTGTAGAACGCTTACGTGAAGTAGGGGAATGGATGAAAATAAACGGCGAGGCAATTTATGGAACTGTATCGGCAAAGCTGGAGGGTCTGCCTTCAGGTTGTCTTGCCACACAAAAGGGAAATAAAGTCTATCTTCACCTGTTTGAATGGCCTGAGAAAATTTTTGTACCGCTTAATCGCCAGGTAAAAAGCGCCTTTCTGATCGCCAATCCAAAACTTAAAGTTGCCATAAAAACAGGACAAAACGGCATCGGAATCACACTTCCCAAAGAAAATCCGGGAAAAATTGCAACGGTGATCTGCCTGGAAACAGGAGAAGTTGTTTCCAAAACAGACACTCAACCAATTAATAAAACAGCTTCAGCGAAAGACAATGTTCTTACAGGTACAATCTGGAGATCTGAACAGCCCGCAGACTGCCCTTTTCCACAAAGTGAGTCCATCGGATCAGTACTCTTCACAGGAAGACATGCTGAATATACCAGTGCGGATACCTGGTATCCGTCATGGGCTTCTGACGGGAATCTGTATTCTCCATGGACCGACGGAAATGTCAACGGACTTGGGGTTTTCTCCGGAGGCCCTAATGCGGCAACGGGAAATGCCACAATTACGGGTGATGATCCGCTGAACCTGAAGGTCGCTGACCAGGTGATATTTAAGAGTGATCCACGCCCTTATGGCGGAAGATACCCTTGCGGTTCACTGGTTCACAATGGAGTATGGTATTATGGAACCTATTGCCTGGCAGAAAGTGGCTCAGGACTAAACTGGGATATACTAGGCCCGTTCGTTGGTTTCCGCTATTCGACTGACTTTGGCAAAACATGGAATCAAACACCTTGTACACCGGAAAAGCCTCTCTTCCCCGAACCCACAAAATTCAAGGGACCTGTCCGCTTTGGCTCCCCCCATTTTGTCGATTTTGGGAAAAATATGGAATACTCAACAGATGGCAAGGCTTACCTTGTAGGACATGGTGCAACAATCGATGATCCGAAGCCGCGTGAGGCTGCGAATGCCAGTTGGATTACCGGTGACCAGATCTTCCTGACCCGCGTAAAACCGACAATCAAAAACATCAATAATGTTGGAAAGTATGAGTTCTTCGCAGGGAATACCACCGCAGGAAAACCGATCTGGACCAGTGATTTCAGCAAGATAAAACCGATAGCGGATTGGAACAACAACATGGGTTGTGTGACTATCACCTACAATGCACCGCTGAAAAAATACCTCATGTGTGTCACCGATGGTGTAAACACAGTGACGAAATACAACACTTACATCCTTGAATCCAGCTCATTAACTGGACCATGGAAAATGGTCACCTATCTGAAAAGTTTTGGAGAGGTCGGTTATTTTGTAAATATTCCGTCGAAATTTATCAGTGCCGATGGCCGCACGATGTGGCTCTGCTATTCTGCCAACTGGATGGATCAAAAAAACAAGCGTTATCATGCAATTCCCGACGGCAGCCGTTACGGCATGTGCCTTCAGGAGATCAAACTGCTGGAATAAAAAATCCTTAAACTAATCGCTGAATAATTATTAAATAAATCTATAACTATCTGATATAATGCTCAGTTCAAATCGCTCCTGTCTTAGATTAATATCAATTGCAATGGTGATATCCGCTGCAACACTCTTTCCGGCAATGGCAAAAAAGAGTGAAATCCCTAAAATGCCACCTTATCAATATCCCATTGAAGAGATAAATATCACCAATGCGAAACATTGGAAATGGATGAAAGCATTTTATAAGAAGGAAATTTCTCAGCCTCTATTTTCAAATGAAACAGTCGAACAGGCCACCCTGCGTGCGGCGCATGTTAAGCCTTCAGCAGAAAAGCTGGCCTACCTTGATATGGAACTAATCACTTTCCCTCATTTTGGCATGAGTACTTTCTCCGGGCATGGGCAAGGGACAGGGAAAGAAGATCCCCGTAAGTTTAATCCAAAATCTTTTGACGCAAAAGAATGGGTTAAATTTCACCAGGCAATTGGAGCCAAAATGATTGTTTTTGTAGCTAAACACCATGATGGATATACGCTTTGGCCTTCTAAATTAAACGACTATAACGTCCGCAGTTCTCCATGGCGCGATGGCAAAGGCGATATGGTCAAAGAGATTTCCGACGCCTGTCGTGAAGGTGGATTGAAACTCGGCCTCTATATCTCGTTATGGGATGAGCACGACCCTCGTTGTGACCATCCCCGAAAAGGAGCTGACAAAATGACTCAGGAGCAACGCAAAACATATGAGGATTATGTCGAGCAACAATTGATGGAAACGCTGATACCTTATGGTGAAATCAGTGAGCTATGGTTTGATGGAGCAGGAACAAACGGAGCGGAAGACTGGAATCGGATTTTCGAAATCATACATCATTTTCAGCCCAAATCGTTAATCGCGATGTGTGGATTTGGGGTGCGCTGGTGCGGCAATGAATCAGCAGTCGGGGATGCTGTAAACTGGAATGTGCTTCCGCTGCTTCCGGAACTACGCAAGCAAGAGTGGGTTCCTTATCACTTTGGACAACTGATTAGTAAAAAACTACCGACGGTAACAGATAATCCTGAAAACTTAAAAGGACAAGACCTGTTTTTTATCCCGCAAGAGGGAGATTTAGCCTTGCTTAAAAAAGGCTGGCATTGGGATGGAGTTGGAGAACCCCGTTCCCTGGAAATTCTGGTTAATACATACTATGCTTCAATAGGATCAGGTGCTAATCTTATTCTCAGTCCGGCACCCGACACAACTGGAGTATTTAATAAAAAGCAATTGGACCGAATGGTTGAACTCCGCCAATGGATCAATCAATCATTCAGCAATAACCTATTAAAAAATGCCAAAATAACCTTGTCAGGTGGTCCTGGAAATTACTTGGCATCCAACTTATTCAATGAAGCCAATGGCAAGCCTTATCTCACACAAAGTGATAAAAAAAGCCTTGTCTTAACGGCGGAGTTTAAGGGTCCACAAACATTTAACAACCTGATTGTTCAGGAATACATTAACGAAGGCCAGCGCATCTCGGCATTCAAACTTGAAGCATGGAAAGATGGAGCGTGGAAAGTGGTAACCGAAGGCAGAACAATTGGGCACAAACGTATTCTGCCATTTAGTGAAATCACATCCAACAAAATTAGATTCAGCGTAACGGATGCTCGGGATATGCCTGCCTTACGTTTTATCGGGCTCTATAAAGCTCTCCCCTACCGCGAAAAAGCGAAAGTCTATACTGAGGCAGACTATCAGCCGGCGCTGCCAGACAAGCCGAATCTAAAACAAGGTTTAGCCTGGTCGTATTACGAAGATGCCAACAATGGATTCCTTCCCTATCAAGAAATCTTTACATATCTAAACACAACCAAAGTAAAACCTGTAGCTACCGGACTCGCTGTAAATCCGATGCAGGTAGTAAACACAATCCTTAAGACTCAAAAACGAAAGGAACACTTTGCGCTGCGCTTCGAAGGTTACTTCCGCGCACCTGCACAGGCTGTGTATACCTTTCAAGCAGGAGCAAATAATGGCTGTCGTATCTATGTAGATGAAAAATCAGTGATTGAAAACGACGCATCGAGTGGTCTGCCCACGGGAATAAAAACGGCCGATTTGCCTTTGCAAGCTGGCCTTCATAAGATAACCGTTCTCTATTATTTCGGCACTACGGGGCAACCTAAGCTTAACTTAGTCGTTGAATGGCCTGGAAATGCCGGAGGCGATGGATTTGGCTGGAACTCATACCAAAGACTTTTGCCCTTGCTCTGGAGCGAAGGTTCAAAGTAATCTCCTTTTTAATATTCACTTAACTAACAATCAGATTTCAATAAATCTAAACTATGAAAAAAATAATTCTAATTCTATGCGCAATTTGCGTTATCGCAACAAACAACAATGCATTTGCGGAAAGCCCGACTCCAAAAAAGAAAGCAATTAGCGAAGGAACAGAATGGAGTAACATGTGGATGGTATCTACTAATAACCACGATGTGCCCAGGGTGCTCATCATGGGAGACTCACACGTTGAACGTTATTACCAAGTCGTGAATGCAAAAATTGGAAAGAAAGCCCTATGCTGTAAGTTTACAACTTCGAGAAGTCTTGGAGACCCCAGTCTTATTGCACAACTTAAAGCACTTTTCTTTAGCTATAAATTTGATGTTATTTGCTTTAACAACGGACTGCATGGCACCGATTATTCGGATAAACAATATAGTAATGATATCCCTGCCGTTTATAAATTATTTAAAAAGCAAAACCGCAACGTCAAAATAATCTGGGTGAATACTACTGCGAGAAGAGTTGGCCATCAGTTGAATGATTTCGATCAATTAAACAATGGCGTAATCAACCGCAATAAGGCAGTTGCCGAATTTACCACATCCAAAAATATCCCGTTAGTCGATTTCTATACGCCATCAATCACCAACCTTGATTACTACGATACCGATGGAATTCATTTTAGCAAAAAAGGTGTCGAAGAACAAGCCAGACTTATTGCGGTCGAACTGGAACACGCTCTGACAGAAATCAAAAAATAAAAAAATCATTTTGTTAACTATAAAATAATGAAACAACTAACCCTTTTTTATGCCCTCCTACTCTGCATAAATACCAGCATAGGAAGCCCTGGGATCATCGATCAGCAGGAGAAAAACAAACAAGTAAATCCATCGAAAATTGCAAAGGATGAAACCACGAAACAGGGCGAGGTAGTGCTGCTCAGTTCGTTGAAAATGGATGAGGCGCTATGTGCCGAAAGGCCGCAGATAAACAGATCATTTGGTGTCCAACCCCTCATGATCAGTGGTCAGAAATTTGAAACCGGATTAGGCACCCATGCGCGTTGTGTACTTTGGATTAGTCTCCAAGGCGGTTCCCAACGGTTCACCTCTTTTGTGGGGATTGATGACGAAGTGGTTCCAAGGATTGTCCGGGACGAATTGCGGAGTGCCTTCTTAAAAGGCTATGATGAATATAAAAAAGTAAACGGACACGTCATTTTTCAAATCTATGGTGATGGCAGATTACTTTGGAAAAGCCCGTTAATGCAAGCCGGAATGCCGGCGCAAAAGGTGGACGTAGATCTTTCCGGAGTTCAAACGATGGTCATGGTGGTGAGCAGCAGCGCCGATGCGGTCGAATTCGACCATGCAGATTGGGCGGATGCCTTTTTTATTGTCTCCGGGGCAAAACCACAGCCTATGGCACCTCCCTCAGAGGCAGCCAGTATCCTGACACCCAAAGGCTCACCTAAACCGCGGATCAACGGTGCTAAAGTTTTTGGGGTACGACCCGGATCTCCTTTTTTGTTCGCTATAGCAGCCACTGGCGACCGGCCGATAAAATTTGAAGCAAAAAAACTACCACAGGGACTTACGCTTGATCCTGCTTCCGGGCAAATCTCCGGAGTTTTAAAAAGTGAAGGGTCATGGAATGTCACTGTCAAGGCCAGCAATTCTTTGGGGATATCGGAACGTGTGCTGAAAATCGTTTGCGGACCTACGTTAGCCCTTACACCTCCAATGGGATGGAACAGCTGGAATGTTTTCAGCCGCAGCGTCAATGAATCTCATGTTCGCGCGGCTGCTGATGCAATGATTAGCAGCGGATTGGTTAACCATGGATGGAACTATGTAAATATCGATGATTGCTGGCAAATCAAACACAGTTCCAAAGACTCCATGCTCGTCGGAAAACCCAGAGATGAAAATGGAATGATTAATCCCAACAAAAAATTTCCGGATATGAAAGCGCTTTGCGATTATATCCACAGTAAGGGACTCAAAGCCGGAATCTATTCGTCGCCGGGATTGTACACCTGTCAGGGCCATACGGGAAGTTTTCAATACGAGGAACAGGATGCCCAACGCTATGCCGCCTGGGGATTTGATTACCTGAAATACGACTGGTGCTACAATCAATACTCCTCAAAAGACGTCAGTTTATATGAACAACGAATCCCTTGGGCAACCATGGCAAAGGCACTGGTCAAAACCAAGCGCGATATGGTGTTCAGCCTGAGCGAAACTTTGGACGTATGGCCTTGGGCAAAGGAAACCGGAGCCAATTGCTGGAGGACGACAGGTGACATTACAGACTTATGGTCGAGCATCGACGGCATTGGCTTCACTCAAAACGGTCGTGAAATCGTAGCAGGACCTGGTCATTGGAACGACTGCGATATGTTTGTGGTAGGCAGAATGAGCGGAGGAAAATCGCCGACGCGACTTACTCCAAACGAACAATATATGCATGTCAGCCTTTGGTGTTTGCTCGCATCACCTTTGCTGATTGGATGCGATATGACACAGCTGGACGATTTCACCCTGAATCTGTTGACAAATGATGAAGTGATAGAAGTAAACCAGGATCCGCTGGGCAAACAGGCACATCGAATCTCAAAAGATGAGAGCGTCGAAGTCTGGGCCAAACAAATGGAAGACGGGACTTTAGCAGTAGGATTATTCAATCGCGGTGAATTCGAAAATCCAGTCACCATCAGGTGGAGCGATCTTGGAATTAAAGGAAAGCAAACTGTTCGTGATCTTTGGCGTCAAAAAGACAGCGGAATATTCACCGACACTTACACTGCCAGCGTGGCTCGTCACGGTGCAGTGTTAATACGTATCAGACCCGTTGGCAAATAATGTTACCGGGCCGGTAAAAATTCAGAATATCTAAAACAAAATGGAATAACAAATCAACTATTTATCAATCAACTAAAAACAAAAACGACAATGAACAACAAAACACTTAGATTCTATGCAGGGGCAGGTTTTTTAGCTTTATTTTTAGTTTCTCAGGCAACTACGGTTTTTTCTCAAACTGCAGAAAAACAAGTACCTGAACCCACTGTGATCCAGGCAGGCAAAAAAGGGAAAGCACCTTCTGATGCGATTATATTATTTGACAAAGGATCGTTAAGTCAGTTTGAAAGTATCAAAAACGGGGAACCGGCAGGATGGAAAGTAAGTGGCAGAAAATTTACCGTGAATCCAAAATCTACAAGTATTCAAACGAAGGAAAAGTTTGGCGATTGCCAGCTGCATGTCGAATGGAATTCCCCGGTAAAAGATGTGAAGGCCGGTAAAAAAGGTCAGGGATGCGGAAATTCAGGTATTTATCTCATGGGAAAGTATGAGGTTCAGGTATTAAATTCATACATCAATACCACTTACCCAAAGGGTCAGGCTGGTGCCATCTATGAGCAATATGCTCCTTTGGTAAATGCTTCCCTTAAACCAGGGAAATGGCAGATTTATGATATTATTTTTACTGCTCCCCGTTTTAATGCAGACGGAAAACAAAAAACACCGGGCTACTTCACTGTGCTTCACAATGGCGTTCTGATTCAGAATCATGTCGAGATCAAAGGTGCTACCAGAGCCAGCAATGATAAATCGCCAATTAATCAACCGGAACTTTCACTGATGCTTCAAAATCATTCGAATGAAGTGAGCTACCGGAATATTTGGATCAGAAGATTATAATTAAAATGACTTTAAAAAGTGTATTCGTCATCGGGATTATACTAGGAG
>JBAXOA010000153.1:0-8533 GCA_037133495.1 Mariniphaga sp.
AGGCGGAGGCTGATAGGCAGCTGGCTCTGGCTGCTGAGAAAGCGAAGCAGGATGCTGAAAAACAATCGGCTCTTGCGCGTGAGAAGGCAAAGGCGGAGGCCGATAAAGAGCTCGCTCTGGCTGCTGAGAAAATAAGGAAAGACGCTGAATTTAAAGAAAGCGAAAAATTAAAATCATATAATGAAGCAGTGGCTCAGGGTGCGTCGTATTATTCCGCAAAACAATTTGCAGAAGCAATTACCGCCTATCGTGAAGCCCAGAAAATTAAACCTTCAGAAGTTTTGCCTCCACGAAAAATTATGGAAATTCAGGCAGTCATGGATGCATTAGCAGCCAAAGTACTCGCCGACCAAAAATCTGCGGAGGATAATAAATTAAGTAAAGAAGAGAAGTTGTATTTGGAGAAAATAAAAATTGCTGATGAAAACTTTAAAAATTCACAATGGTCGGTTGCAAGATTTTACTATGTCGAAGCATTGAAAATCAAGCAAAATGATAATTATTCTCTTGAAAAAGTGGGTGCCTGTGATAAAATGATTGATTCTGGAATGACGGCTGAAAAATTACAGGAATATAAAAATAAAATTACCAGTGGTGATGAACAGATGAAGGCGATGAACTACGTTTCTGCTCGTTTCTATTACCGTGGAGCTTCCGATATTTTAGCCTGGGAAGCCTATCCAAAGAAGCAGTTAAATGATATTGACAGTATTGTTGCAAAAAGCCTCAATTTATCGGATCAGAAGGTGTTCTCAGAAAACCTGATAAAAGGTGATGATGCTTTCTTACGTAAAGAATATTCTACGGCTCGTTTTTTCTATAATAAAGCAATTGAAATTAGTCAGAATGATCATGCCGCATCAAGGTTAATTGAGATTGAATCAATTCTGAACGGATCTGAAACAAAAAAAATCGATGCTGATTATGTTTTTTATATTAAAAAAGGGGATGAGGCACGAAATCAGAAAAATAGCGCCATTGCCCGTTTTTATTATCAAAAAGCAAATTCCTTAAAACCGGATGAAAATTATCCAAAGCAAGAGCTTGGAAAAATAAATTCGGGGAGTTCTAATCCATAATTTATTAATGATCAATGAATAATGATTAATTATTTAAGTTCAATGATATTAAATGCTGAACCATGAAACAAATTTTGATTCATTTGGCTGAAGGATTTGAAGAAATTGAAGCCATCACAATTATTGACGTATTACGACGGGCAGGTCTGAATGTTAACACAGTTTCAGTGACCGGAAATTTAATGGTAAAAGGAGCACATAAGATTGAAGTGAAAGCCGACAGGCTCTTTGAGGATGTTGATTATTCAACGGGAATGATGATTGTGCTGCCAGGAGGTATGCCCGGAGCAAAAAATCTTAATGAACATAAAGAATTAGGTCGTCAAATTATTGAATATCATGATAATGATAAATACCTGGCTGCAATATGTGCTGCACCTCTTGTTTTTGGCAATCTTGGAATTTTAAAAGGAAAGAGGGCTGTTTGTTATCCCGGTTTCGAAACGCAGCTGACAGGAGCGAAGGTCGGTATTCTGCCATATATGGTTGATAAAAAGGTGATTACGGGTCGTGGAATTGGCGCAGCACTTCAATTCTCACTGGAGATTGTCAAAATTCTGATAGGAGAGGAGCAATCAGTTCAGCTTAAAAAAGATATGCTGATAGAATAATCCAGCTGTTTATTTTGTATTGTTTTAAAATTTTAATGAGGCAAAAGAAAAATCAAAATATTTTATAACCAAACATTTATTAATATGTCAGATCGCCGAAGTTTTTTAAAAAATGCTTTTATTGGTACCGCCGGGCTAGCAGCAATTCCCGCAGTTTTGTCTGCAAATGAGTTTGAGATGGCCTCACCGTCATCGAAGATTAAATCAAGTTCACTCAATGAAGGTGATGTCATTCTTTTTCAGGGTGATTCAATAACAGATGCCGGAAGAAGCCGTGAGGCAAAAGAGGCCAATAGTCAAAAGGCGCTTGGGACCGGATACGCTTTTCTGGCTGCAGCCGATCTCATGAATACTTTTGCGGCGAAGAGCCTGAATATTTACAATAAGGGGATCAGCGGTAATAAGGTTTATCAGTTAGCCGACCGGTGGCAAACCGATTGTCTCGATCTCAAACCGGCAGTATTAAGTATTTTGATCGGTGTAAACGATTATTGGCATAAGCACAATGGCAATTATGACGGCACAGCTGAAATTTACGAAAGAGATTTCAGGGCGCTGCTAAAACGAACCAAAGCTGCACTTCCTGATGTGAAATTGGTTATTTGTGAACCATTTGCTGTATTAGGATGCAAAGCCGTTGATGGAACATGGTTTCCGGAATTTGATCAATACCGCGCTTCAGCCCGCAAGCTGGCCGGCGAATTTGATGCGATTTTCATCCCGTATCACGACATTTTTGCGAAAGCATCCAAAATTGCACCTCCAACCTACTGGACAGGAGATGGTGTGCATCCTTCAATTGCCGGGGCGAAGCTAATGGATGAAGCCTGGATGAAATACGTTTTCGGCAAATAGTATAACCTCATCATTTAACTTAGGCCGGCATGATTGAATTTTCGATCATGCCGGCTTAATTATTTTTCATTATGCTTTTTGCAACCTTCTGAGCATAGAGGTTCTCTTTCTTTTTGGCTATAGTGCTTTTCTGCCCGACTTGAAGAGCAGCACATCGATATTCTCTATCGTAGCAAGACATCCGTAACGCATGCCTTCAAGCTCAGGCCTGATTGTTTCATAAAAATCCCGAATTTTAACTTCCTCATCAATTATCTCTATCACTACGGGTAATTTATCTGTAACTTCCCAAAATTTGTAAGAGTGAATTACCGAGCTGGCTCCGAATCCTAAAATCCCTTTCATAACAGTTGCCCCCGCCAGACCTTCTTTTTTTGCAGCAAAAACAATTGATTCACTTAGTAAATCTTTTCCGATATGATCGGTTGAACTTATAAATATACGAAGCAAAGAAGCGGGAGTATTATTTTCCATTTCAGATAGATTTAATAAGTGTACGTCCGACGTAAACAGCAACTAATCCCAGGAAAAAACTCAACGATGCATACAGACTTAACTTAAGCCATTCCTTTTCCTGTAAAAGCATAAAAGCATCGTTAGAGAGCGATGAGAATGTTGTAAATCCGCCACATATCCCAACAGTAAGAAATATCCGAATGTCAGGACTTAATAAGTTTCCCCGTTCTGACATTCCATAAAATATTCCGATCAGTAAACTACCGGCTATATTAACCGAGAAAGTTCCCCAGGGAAAAAGGGAGAAGGAGTTCTCCTGAAAGTAGCGTGAAACTAAAAATCTTAATATTGTTCCGATAAATCCGCCGGTTCCGGCAATCAGCAATGTTTTAAACATAAATTATTCTTTAACGATACAGCTGAAACAATGGCAACTAAAGAAATTTCAAAGGCAGGTCACAACTGCAATTGCAAAGATAATAAAACCCTATTCAGTTCATCGCTTCATGTTTACAACGAGGATAAGTAATCTGAATAAATAATTGTCGTAATTCTGAAGAATATTTCCAAAATTCATATAATTTTAGCCCTTACAGGAAAATAACTCCTTGATATTTTATTTAACATGAATGATGTCATTAAACTTCTTCTCAAAGAATCAATTGATCTGGAACTAAATATTGGGGATCTTTACCAAATTTTTAGTGCTAAATTTCCGCAGGATTATAATTTCTGGTGGAAAATTTCTATTGAAGAGATAAATCATGCTGCCCTTATAGAATCTATTAATGATAATTTTTTAACTGAAAGTATACTCACTGCAGATTCAATCAGAAAGCATGCAGATGATCTGATGAAAATGAACCAATTTATTAAAGTACAGACTGAGCGGTTTAAATTTGGATCACCAACAAGGTTAGACGCATTTAAAATTGCATATGAGATCGAAAATTCGATCGGGGAGACGCATTTCGAAATTTTTATGACAGCCAGTTCTGATTCTTCAGTGGCCAAAATTTTGCAAAAGCTAAACGGCGAGGATATAAATCATGCCAAAAGAATGGATATGTACATGATTGAAAATGATATTGTTTTTTGACTATTTAAAAACGCAGGTCAGTTTAAAACGTTCAATTCATCGTTTATTCTTCATTTTCATATTCAGCCCTGTGAGCATACTGAAAATACAGTTTCTCAATCGCAGCCCTGATTGCCTTATTTATGGGCATTTGCTGAATTGAAAGATCAGGATCTATACTAAAAAGCCGCATGAAATAGTTTCGGAACAGCGGAACTTCGTCCGGTGTTTCAATACCTGTTTGACGTGCATATGCAACAGCTTCCGGACAGGTCTCTTTCATTACTTTACAAGTGACCAATTCCGGCTGCCCTTCGCGGTTTTGACGGTATCCAAATCCAAAGAGCCGACAAATCAATCCTCTTTTTTCGTAATTACCACACCCCCAATTACCTGTTTTCCAAGCTTCAGGATTAAAGAGAGGACAATATCCTGTTTCATCGCTTTTATTAAGCATGATCATAAATTCATCAATTTTATTGGACTCATAAAGCCACGCGGCCAAAGGTATGAACTCAATAGGACTTGCCTCAATATCGGTTTTTCTGCAACATGAATTGCAAAGATAAACACATTTCATCCCTGTTTTTGAGGTTGTGAGTTCAATATGCTCATCCAATTCTTTAAATACCTCTTCAACAGCTGAAACAATCAAATTTATTGCCATATGTGCAATTTTATCAGATAATGAATAAGTCATTCTCTATAATCAGTACAATGATAAACAAAGTATCGTTAACAATTTCGATTCATCCTGCCAGTGTGTATTTCTCATTTTTTTTTCAAATAAGAAATACGAACCTGCAACTGCGCCGGGGTGATTTGAATCTAAAATCAATAATTCATGTTGCTGATATTCTGATGTTTAGTAAAGTGAGTAAATTTAGGTCTCTAAATAGTATGAAAAAACGAAAAAATATGCCTTTATTTGAAACATCGTTCGACAGGAAAGTGTTATACTAAATAATTCAAGTTTACCTGAGTGTTAAATTATCGGCTGGTCCTTGAGAACTGGTTTTTATTAATTCTAAAATTATTCAAAATGAAAAAATTAATTTATTTGTTTGTGATGATCGCTGGAATGTCCCTCGCTGTTTCTAATGCAAACGCAAAAGATACAAAGAGTACAGCAAAACCTGAAACAGCGGCATGTTGCAAAAGTGGCGACAAAAAATGTTGTTCTAAAGATGCAGCAGGAAAATGTCAGAAAGGGAGCGATGCTAAAGAGACCTCCAAAGACACCAAAACAACGAAATAGTATTTATTAACTCTATTTTGTTGGAAATAGTAACAAAAACCTCGGTAGGATTAATTTCTTACTGAGGTTTTTTTTAGTGAAAAAATAAGTAACCTACTAAAATCGCTGCAATTAAGCCGGCCAGATCGGCTATCAGAGCGCATGCCAATGCGTGTCGGGTTTTTTTAATTCCAACAGAGCCAAAGTAAACAGCCAAAATAAAGAATGTCGTATCAGCAGCTCCTTGTACAACACACGAAAGGCGCCCAACAAACGAATCAACTCCGAAAGTTTTCATGGCATCAATCATCATTCCCCTTGATCCGCTGCCACTTAATGGTTTCATTAGCGCAGTAGGCAGAGCCCCAACAAAATCACTGTTCAAACCAACAGCTTCAATAATCCATCTGATTCCTGAGATCAGAAAATCCATTGCGCCTGATGCACGAAAAACACCTATCCCAACCAGAATTGCAACAAGATAGGGGATGATTTTCACCGCCGTAGTAAACCCTTCCTTTGCGCCGTCAATGAATGTTTCATAGACATTGATTTTTTTGCGAAGTCCCAGAATCAAAAAAGCTATAATGATTGAAAAGAGGATCAGGTTACTGATTACTTTGGAATAAATGGCAAGGCTAGCCTGAGGAAGAGTCTGGGTCCAGTAAATCAGTCCCGAAACAAGAATAAACATTCCTGATAAATATGCAAGAATAGTACGATCCCATAAATTGATCCGTTGATAAACTGACACGGCAATCAGTCCTGTAAGTGTTGAGAAAAAAGTCGCAATCAATATCGGTATGAATATATCTGAAGGATCACCGGCACCCAGCTGTGCGCGGTAAACCATGATAGAGATAGGTATAATTGTTAGTCCGGAAGCATTTAAAACGAGAAACATGATTTGCGCATTCGAAGCGGTATCTTTGTTTGGATTCGTTTTTTGCATTTCACCCATCGCTTGCAATCCCATGGGGGTAGCAGCATTGTCGAGACCCAGCATATTTGCTGCAAAATTCATCATCATAGGGCCATATGCCGGATGATTTTTCCCAAGTTCGGGAAAGAGTTTATTGAAAAACGGCCCGATCAGACGAGATATGATTGAGACAATGCCTCCCATCTCACCGATTTTCATGATTCCGGACCATAAAGTGAGTACCCCTGTTAGTCCAAGTGAAATCTCAAATCCACTTTTGGCCATCTCAAAAGTCGAGTTGACCATTTCCGGAAATACCTCAAGGTCGCCAAGGAAAACCATTTTTACAAGCCCGATTACAAAGGCAATAATGAAGAAGAAAATCCAGATGTAATTGAGCGCCATGAAACAGAGGGTTTACTTAGTATTTTTTACTGAAATCGCCGGCAGAGGCATTGATTTCGCTGTCTGAAAGATCAGCTCCCGAATGGATAACAATCCGGTACCTGAAAATGGATGACTTTCCGGCAGGAATTGCATAATTTAACGTCTCTTTTCCTTTTGTAAATACACTCCAGCCTAAAGGATTAGCTGAAAATAAGCCATATCCTCTTGCATGCCAATAAGTTGGATAGCTTTGGTTCTTTGGGTGATCTAAAATTACAATTGCAATTTTTTCTTTGCCAATTGTCCCATTCAGATCCATCCATTTTGCACGTGTGCTCCAAACCGCATCATCTTTAATGCCTTCGCTGCTCCGGTAACTTCCCGAAACGCCTTCGTTGGTCATCTTTTTTACAGTGGTAGGATTGCCTTGAGCATCCGTCATAATCACCTCATCTTTCGAGGGAAGTTCCAGTTGACGGGCTACACGGACCGCGATCATCCCTTCCTTATTATCCTTCATTGAAACTGACTTATCAGTTGCAGTAAGCGTAGTGATACGATCAATTATACGGGTCGATCCTTTAGCAATAAAATGATAAGCAGTACTTTCAGCGAGCAGTTCTTTTCCTGACGGATCGACCCAGCTTTCGGTGGTTTCAAGAATTGCTTCTCCAAACCCTTCTTTTATCTGATTGATTTTTAAATGCTTGATTATGCCGTAACCCCCTTTTTTATCTGCCGGGATAGCCTCTGAATTATTCCAGAAATCATATCCGTCAACATCGCCGTAATTAAACCATATACCGATATGATGCGGATGATCAACGCGTTCACCAGCTCTGGGCTTCATCGGATAACCGCGCGTTATTTCAGTGCCTTCTGACGTCATTACCGGATAAAGTACAGGTTTCATAACGTTATCAGGCCAACAGTAAGTTGTAAACAGCTTTCCGTCAACTAATACATCTACCTTTTTTTCAGCCTCTTTGGCAACCAAGCTAATTTTCAATTTTGTATCTTTCTTTGGTTGCGCATTTGTGGGAAGGGAAGCAATTAAACAGATCAATACGGTAGCAAAAGTTAGTGACTTCATACGGCTTTGATTTTTTTTAAAATGGATGAAGTTGTAAAAATAGTAATTATTGTTACTTTCACGGCTCAATAATTATAGAATTATTAAACGATGAAAACGATAATCTGGATTTTTGCCGTGCTGCTAACTATATCAGCTGCTGTATACCAACGGATGACTGGTCCGACCCACCCTTTTAAAACAGAAGTCAGAACCGGAACTCAGAAATTTCCGTTGACATTTATGCGATCGCATGCAGGATCAACTGAATGTCCCGTTATTCTTCAAATCCCCGATATTACCGTGAAAGGGACTCTTTTTTATAGGAAATATCCTACAAAAAATGAGATGACAAAAGTTGAATTAAAGCGCGAAGGTGATAAACTTGTTGGATCTCTTCCTAATCAACCGCCTGCAGGCAAAATCGAATATAAAGTAATTCTTGAGAAGGATGGAGCTCCTCTCACTATAGGAACAGGAGCTCCTATAGTTGTTCGGTATAAAGGAGAGGTTCCGGCAGTTGTTCTGGCTATCCATATCTTACTCATGTTTTTAGCCATGCTATTTAGTAATGTTGCGGGAATATTTGCAGCATTCAAAATCAGTTCCTACAAAAATATGACAATACTTACTTTTATTATCATAATGATTGGCGGTATGGTTTTAGGTCCTATTGTTCAAAAGTATGCTTTTAATGAATGGTGGGCCGGCATACCGTATGGCTTTGATCTGACAGATAATAAAACTTTGATTGCTTTTGCAGCCTGGTTTCTTGCACTATTGATGATCCGCAAAAAAAGTGCTACAGCTTGGGTAATCGCAGCTTCATTAATTAC
>JBAXOA010000154.1:0-8528 GCA_037133495.1 Mariniphaga sp.
ACACATCATCAAAAGTAAGCCCTTCGATGACAATTTTATCTGAAATAAATGACATGGCGTGAAAATTTTGAATGTGACTATGTACAACAATGTTACGAAATATATTTGCTTAAAAAAAGAGGGTGATCTGTCTATATCATTTTATCAAAAAAAATTGTTGATTTAGCATAACTTTACGGTATCGATTTTTAACACCTGAAAGCGAATGGCATACCATGGATAGAATCCACGAAATACTGAAGCAATATTGGGGATTTGATGAATTTCGTCCGTTACAGGAGGAGATTATCCGTTCGGTTGCGAATCAAAAAGACACGCTTGGCCTGATGCCGACAGGTGGTGGTAAATCAATTACTTTTCAAGTCTATTCGTTGTCCGTCGAAGGGATTTGTCTGGTTGTTACTCCGTTAATTGCTTTGATTAAAGATCAGGTCGAAAATCTGAGATCAAAAAATATTAAAGTACTGGCAATCTATTCCGGAATGACAACCAGGGAGATCGATATTGCTTTAAACAATGCCATTTACGGCGATTATAAGTTCTTGTATATCTCACCTGAGCGCATCAGATCTGAAAAATTCAAGGAGTGTTTAACCCGCATGAAAATCAACCTGATCACTGTAGATGAAGCGCACTGCATCTCTCAATGGGGTTACGATTTCCGGCCTTCCTATCTTACCATTTCAGATCTCAGAAACGTCTTTCCCGAAATTCCAATTCTGGCTTTGACTGCAACAGCAACGCAAAAAGTTGTCGAGGATATTCAGGAAAAATTATTGTTCAGGGAAAAAAATGTGCTGCAAAAAAGTTTTCGGCGTGAAAACTTAATTTATATGGTACGTGACAAAGAGGACAAGATGGGGTACCTTGCCGAAACCATTAAAAAAGCTAAAGGTACCGGTATCGTATATGTCAGAAGTCGTAAAAAAGCACGTGAAATATCTCAGCTTCTTCAAAAACAAAATATTAAATCGGACTACTACCATGCAGGCCTTGCACCGGATGTAAGGAGTCAAAAGCAGGATAAATGGATGAGCGGTGAATCACGGGTTATTGTCGCTACCAATGCTTTTGGTATGGGTATCGACAAACCGGATGTTAGATTTGTAATACACATCGATCTTCCCGATTCGCTGGAAGCCTATTTTCAGGAGGCCGGCCGGGGAGGCCGAGACGGGAAAAAATCTGTTGCCGTGCTTCTTTATAATAATTCCGACAAGCGCAGATTGCACAAAATGGTAACCGACAGCTTTCCTCCATTGGATGTCATTCGGACTGTTTATGATGCAATTTCCAATTTCCTTGTGATTGCAACGGGGGGTGGCAAAGGAAGAATATTCAGTTTTATGATCGAAGATTTTTCTAAACGATTTGAATTCCAAATCAATTCAGTTTATCATAGTTTAAAACTTTTGGAGCGGCAGGGCTACATTTCGTATATTGAAAATGTAGATAATTATTCTCGCATTTTCTTCACAGTCAGACGCGATGACTTGTACAAAATACAACTTGACAATGCCAGTCTGGATATCTTTATTAAACTGATCCTCAGATCATATACAGGAGTATTCACAGATTTCGTGAATATCGACGAAGCCCTGTTGGCCCGGCGCTCAAATCTTACCGGTGAGGATATTTATCACCAGCTTAAATTGCTGGCACACCTTAATATAATTGATTACATTCCGCAAAAGAAAACTCCTGTAATTGTGTACGAAACCGAACGGCTTGCAACAAACAGAATTAATCTGAGTGCAGAGAATTACCAGCTGCGGAAAGTGAAATATCAGCAACAGATAGATTCTGTAATTAATTATGCATCAAACGATCAGCAATGTCGCAGCGTGGTCTTGCTTGAGTATTTCGGGCAATATGGATCGGAACCCTGTGGATTTTGCGATGTATGCAACGGAGATCATGAATCCGGAATAAGGATAGCAGATTTCAATCGTATTTCTGACAAAATAAGCAAGATTTTAATTGCCGAAAGTTATCCTATCAATAAGCTGGTAAAACTAATTAACGAATCTGAACCCGCTATCCTTAAAGTTTCACGCTGGCTACTTGACAATGGGAAACTAAGGTCCGGCTCAAACGGGTTGCTAACCAACAATTCTAAAGGTCAATAATGGGCCGAAGTCTATTCGCTAACAGGATTTTGATTACCTTTGCCGTGAATTCTATATAACAAAGGGATTTTTAATGAATAAAGAACCATTTTCAGAGGTGGTGTATTCGAAAAATGTAATCGAATTCGCTACGGTTGCTAATGAGTATTGTTCTTTTATTGAGGCTGTTGATCAGTTTTCGCGAAAGGATTTTATTCTCAAGATACAAAAACTTTTTCCACTGCTCTATCTGAAGTCGGCGTTGCTTCCTGCCCCTGACATGGAAATGTCGGATGATATGCCTGAAAAATATGTCAGTGAAGAGGATTATAATTTTATTTTGAATAAGCTGGAGGTAAAACTGGGGCAATTCGATGCTTATCAGGAGGTTTTTGACCCTTCAATCCAGTACAGCGAAGTAGCGCTTGAGGCAAGCATTTCAGAAAATATCGCCGATGTCTATCAGGATTTAAAAGATTTTATTTTGGCATACAGGATTGGAACGCTCGAAGTGATGAATGACGCGCTCTGGGAATGCAGGAATAATTTTGAGCAATATTGGGGACAACGTCTGGTGAACGGACTTCGCGCCATTCATAGTCTGGTTTATGGAATTGCTGATCTGGATGAAAAAGACAAAAAAACTGAAATAAAAGAGAAAAACTAAACAAGTATTCGTACTGTTTATATATAATTTATAATATGAGTCAAGGGTTTAACACGATGAAGAAATGTATTTCGAACGATGAATTAGCTGAATTGCCTCTCTCTTCATTTGACGGTATTATTCATCTTATTGAATACCCTGAAGATGTTGAGAAGGCATTAAAATATCTTGGCAACCAATCAATTCTTGGGTTCGATACAGAAACCCGTCCTTCATTTAAAAAAGGCCAGATCTTTCCAGTCTCGCTTTTGCAGTTATCCACTTCAGATCAGGCCTTTTTATTCAGAATCAATAAAATAGGATTGCCTGCCGGACTCGCCAAAATTCTCGCTTCTTCAAAAATTCTGAAAATAGGCGTAGCTATCCGGGATGACATCAAAATATTGCAGCGGATTGTTCCGTTTAAACCAGCAGGATTTATTGAGCTGCAGGATCTTGTAAAAGATTATGGAATCCAAAATTTCAGTCTGAAAAAACTTTCGGCAATCGTTTTAGGCTTCAAAATTTCTAAATCTGCCCGGCTCACGAACTGGGACACTCAGGAATTGACCGAGCAGCAGTTAAATTATGGAGCTACCGATGCCTGGGTTTCCTGCGAAATATATAAGAAATTATTGATAACGCCTCTTGAGCGGATGTTATGCGAACCAGAAATAGCAGAACTTGATCTGGAAGAATTATCCGGAAAAAGCGGACTGAATGAATTTTAATTTAGCATGTCGAAATACAGCAAGGTTGTTTTAAAAAAAGGGAAGGAAGAATCGATTCTCCGGTTTCATCCCTGGATCTATTCCGGTGCCATCGATCGGATTGATGGTGTTGTTGAAGAAGGCGATATTGTAACTGTTCACTCGAGCGACGACCGTTATTTGGGCATTGGCCACAGTGCAATTGGATCAATTGCAGTCAGAATTTTTTCCTTTAAAGATGTAGATCCGGATGTACCCTTTTGGAGCGAAAAAATTCAATCCGCCTATGATTTGCGTCAGAAGATTGGCTTAACCGCCCGTAAAGAGACCAATGTTTTCAGGCTCATTCACGGCGAAGGCGACGGAATGCCCGGACTGATTGTAGATTTTTACAATGGGACTGCTGTTTTACAGGCTCACTCAGTTGGAATGTGGCTGATACGCGATCAACTGGCTGAAGCGATGAAAATTGTACTCGGTGAACGGCTCGAGGCTGTTTATGACAAAAGTGCAAAAACTCTCCCTTTTAAAGCATCGATAGAACCGGTTGACGGATATTTATACGGAATTCATTCAACACGGGAGGTGATGGAAGACGGCAACAGGTTTCTCGTTGATTGGGAAGAGGGTCAAAAGACAGGATTTTTTATCGACCAGCGTGAAAACCGAAAACTGCTGAGCGAATATGCATTTGGAAAAGATGTTCTGAATATGTTTAGCTACACGGGAGGCTTTTCATTCTCTGCCATGCAGGGAGGAGCGAATCTGGTTCATTCGGTCGATTCATCGGTAAAAGCAATTGAGCTGACAAATCAAAATGTTGAGCTCAACTTTCCCGGGGATAAAAGGCACAAAGCTTTTGCCGCAGATGCTTTTGATTTCATGAGGGACATTCATAATAAATATGACCTGATCATTCTTGATCCGCCGGCCTTCGCAAAGCACCGTAACGTGCTGAATCAGGCGCTTCAAGGTTATAAAAAAATAAATAGCAGAGCCTTTCAGCAAATTCGCCCCGGAGGAGTATTATTTACTTTTTCCTGTTCGCAGGTAGTCACTAAGACTAACTTTCGTGAGGCAGTATTTTCGGCCGCTGCCATATCGAAACGCAATGTTCGGATTCTACACCAGCTATCGCAGCCGGCCGATCATCCAATAAACATATATCACCCTGAAGGTGAATATCTTAAAGGACTTGTACTGTATGTTGAATAAAAATAATTGATTATCATTTAATTCTATAAAAACTTGAAATTTAAAGAGTTTGATTTTGTTCCTGAGATCATGGAAGGTCTTGAATCCATGGGCTTTGAGGAATGTACTCCTGTCCAGGAATTGGCAATGCCGGTGATTTGGAAAGGGAAAGACCTGATTGCATGTGCACAGACCGGTACCGGAAAAACTGCTGCATATTTATTGCCCGTATTGAACCGCATCACTCACACACGTAGTAAAGGTATTAACACTTTGATTATAGCGCCTACCAGAGAGCTGGTTTTGCAAATTGATCAACAGATTGAGGGTTTTTCATATTTCTGTGGCGCCACTTCTCTCGCAGTTTATGGCGGAGGTGAAGGAGCTGCATTTGATCAGCAAAAAGCTGCTCTGATTCAGGGTGCCGATATTATTGTAGCGACCCCAGGCAGACTATTGTCACATATAAACCTTAAATATTCTGATTTCAGCACTATTAAACATCTGATATTAGATGAAGCAGACCGGATGCTCGACATGGGTTTTTTCGATGATATCATGCGCATCGTTCGGGAGCTTCCTGTTGCCCGCCAAACACTGATGTTCTCGGCGACAATGCCGTCAAAAATCAGAAAGTTAGCAGAAGGGATCTTGCGTAATCCTGAAAATGTGAATATTGCTATCTCAAAACCTGCTGAAAATATTATACAGGCAGCTTATATGGTTTATGAAAATCAAAAAGTTGCACTGGTAAGAGCTTTACTAAAGGGAAAAACTGATTACAAGAGTGTTCTCATTTTTACCTCCAGGAAGATTAATGTTAATGGTCTGGTACGCGAATTACGCAGAATGGGTTTCAAGGCAGACGGGATGCTTTCGGATCTTGAACAAAAAGAGCGTGAAGAAGTTATGCTAAGATTTCGTAACCGCGAAACTCAGGTGCTTGTAGCTACCGATATTGTTGCGCGCGGAATTGATATTGATGGAATTGACATGGTTATGAATTACGATGTTCCTCGGGATCCTGAAGATTATGTTCACCGGATAGGTCGTACCGCACGTGCCCAGAGTTCGGGTATCGCCATTACCCTGATTTCCGATCTTGATCAGCATAATTTCAAACGAATTGAGGATTTAATAGAACGGGAAATAATCAAAATACCACTTCCACCCGAATTTAGTGATGCTCCGATTTATGATCCTGCTGTAGCAAAACGATTCGGTCACCGGCCTTCAGGAAGAAACAACGACCATCCAAGAACCGGATCGGTAAATAAGAAAAAAATCTTCCGTCACCGTGACCGTGGTACGCATCAAGGCCACCAAGCGGAATAGACGATGAAAAAAACGTTTAAAAAGGTATGGGTTGATTGGTTGATAAGTTGATGGGTTGCCATCTTCACATCTTGAAATTACTTAACTACCAGCTAAAGCGTAATTTTTTCGGCGCTCAAGGGGTAACCCATGAAAAGACTGGCACGCTGTTCAAAATTCCCGGCTGATTCTGTTGTTAAAAAACGGCGGGATCCTTCTTTTGAGCATTTCTGGTCGATTTCCGGATGCCGGAACAGATAATCAGCCAGACTTTCAGCAACTATTGGCCCTTGTTGGAGAAGCGTCACATGATCGGGAAGAAATTTAAGGATGGTGGGAAGTAATAACGGATAGTGTGTGCACCCCAAAATTACGGTGTCAATCTTCGGATCCTGGCGAAAAAGGTTGATTATGTTTTTACGTACAAAAAAATCAGCTGCAGGATTGCTTGTTTCATCATTTTCAACCAATGGAACCCACATTGGACAAGCCTCCTGAGTTACAATCAGCTGATTACCAGATATTTTTGCGATTTCCAACGGATACGACTCCGACAGGACAGTTCCACTTGTTCCTAATACCCCAATATGACCTGATTTAGTGAACAACGGAATCTTTTCAATACTGGGGCGTATCACCCCTAAAACACGTCTGGAAGGATCAAACAACGGAAGATCGTTTTGCTGAATTGTTCTCAAAGCTTTTGCAGAAGCAGTGTTACAAGCCAGGATAACGAGCTGACATCCCATTGAAAAAAGACTCATTACAGCCTGACGGGTATATTCATAAACCACATCAAACGAACGAGATCCGTAAGGGGTTCTGGCATTATCGCCAAGATAAATGAAATCGTACTGAGGAAGCTTGTCTATGATCGATTTTAATATGGTTAAACCACCATACCCTGAATCAAAGACACCAATTGGTTGATATTTATCTTGCACCTGTTGAATATTTTAGCGATCTAAAAGTACAAAGAATAAACAGATTTATTATTTTCCGCCTGAAACAAAAAAAGGGCACCGCTAACGGAACCCTTTTAGTATGAATTATGGTAGTGATTACTTAATCGCCAATTTAGTTTTGACCAGTGATATTAAATCAACTGACTGTTCAGAATGATATAGAACACCATTAACTTCAAAAACATAAAGCAAACCTTGTTCTTTGGCAACATCTGTAATTGCTTTGCGTGCTTTCTCAATTACAGGTTGGAATTGCTTTGATTCTTCTTTTTGAAGGCTCTCCTGAGCTGTTTGCTGAAATGTTTGGATTCTTTCCTGAATACTTTGCACCTCGTCTTGTTTTGCTTTTACAAGTGCTTCGTTGGCATCTTTTGCCTGAGCTAAAGCAACATATTCTTTGCCCTTTTCACTGTACTCTTTTTGCATTGCCTGAAGCTTGGATTCGAGGTCGGCCTGAACTTTTTCAAGAGCACCTTTAGCGGCTTCCCTTTCCGGCATTGCAGCAAGCAGTTGCTGGAAATCGATATGACCGAATTTTAAAGTCTGGGCAGATAAACCACCAGCGAAAAAAACTGAACAAAAAACTATTACTTTGAAAAAATTTCTCATGTTTGTTTTTGATTTAAAATTTGTTTGCAAATATATATCTTTAATTTTTATATCCAAGTTTTTGAAGGATCTGGTCACTTAAATCGTACTTAGGATTAGTATAAATCATTGAAAGACTTCCTGCTTTGTCAAAAATAATGGAGTAAACTCCTTGTTCAGCAGTTTCCTGAATCGCTTTGAACACATCATCCTGAATAGGCTTAACTAATGTCTGCCGCTTTTGAAACAAATCGCCTTCAGCGCCGAAGTATTGACGTTGCAATTTTTTATATTCCTTCTCTTTTGTAATAATCATATCTTCCCGTTTTCTTTTCATGTCGTCGGAAAGTAAAACGACCTCTGCCTGAAAATCTTTGTACATTTTGTCCAGTTCGGCATGCAAAGTTTCAAGTTCCTTTTGGTATTGCTGTGAAACTTTATCCAATTGTTCCTGAGCAGCTTTATACGAAGGAATATTTCCAAGAATATACTGAGAATCGACATACGCATATTTCTGGGCAAAACCCAAACTCATCGAAACCGTAAAAATCAGAAGAATCAGCAGTAACTTTTTCATATTCTATACTATTAAATTCAACACAATTGTACAAAAATCAGACCAAATTAAAAGCCGGCATACTGCTCTTTGCAGATGCAATTGAAATATTAGAACTGTTGCCCCATGATAAAGTGGAATTGACTTCCTCCCGTTCCTTTGGTATAGCCATCATCGAATCCGTAACCCCAGTCGAAGCCCATCAGACCAAACATAGGAAGGAAGATGCGGACTCCAAGCCCGGCAGATCTCTTAATACGAAATGGGTTGTAATCGGCAAAATCGTACCACGAATTACCGGCTTCAAGAAAAGACAATCCGTAAATAGTAGCCGACTGGCTCAATGTGATCGGATATCTCAACTCTAAAGTCATTTTTTCGTAAATATTACCACCATTGGCAGTGGTGAGCGAATTATTTTCGTAGCCTCTTAATCCGACGATATCA
>JBAXOA010000155.1:0-8428 GCA_037133495.1 Mariniphaga sp.
CCCCGATTGTTTTTTACATATAGTTTCAAAATATCCTGAGGCAATGCCCTGTATTGCGGTAATGCTTGCACCATAACCTTATATTGGTGGTCGTATTTGATAAAATTGGTAGCGTATTCACTCCCGACCAATGTTGATAGGTTAGACATGGCATTATCAATCGTAACCCCTTTTTGTTGGGCTTTGTCATTGTCAACATGCAACATATATTGCGGGAAACTGGCATCATAAAAAGTAAAAACAGAAGTCAGCTCCGGTCTTTTATTCAGTTCTTTTGTGAATTCCTTGCTGACGGTTTCCATTTTCTTATAATCACCGCTTCCGGTTTTATCTAAAAGACGCAATTCAAATCCACCCGCGGCACCATATCCGGGGACAGCGGGGGGAGGGAATAATTCAATGGTTGCCCCTTTTATGTCCTTAATTTTTTCTTCAAGTTCCTTCATTACTTCGTCTGCTGAATGTTTTCTATTGCCCCAGCTCTTCAGGTTTATTAGGCATGTTCCGGAACACGCTTCAGTTCCCTCAGTTAAAATTTCAAACCCTGCTGTAGTTGAAACTGATTCAACATCCTCCATCCCACTGGCAACTTTTTGGATTTCAGAGAGAACAGCATCTGTTCTCTCGATTGTTGAGCCAGCAGGAGTAAGAACAATGGCATAAAAAACGCCTTGGTCTTCATTGGGAATAAAACCTGTTGGAATAATCGAGCTCAAGCTCCATGTGCCAAAGCAAAAAATGACCAGAGTGATAATAGAGACCATTCTCCGGTTTACAATCAAAGACAGAATTTTTTTATACTTTCCCAGAACCTGATTGAACCAATTATTGAATCGAATCAACAGGCGATTCATCCAGGTTAATTTTTTTTCAACTCCATGCGTATTTTTGAGCATCATTGCACATAAGGCAGGAGTTAATGTCAGGGCAATAATACCGGATAAAATAATCGATGTCGCCATAGTTATTGAAAACTGGCGATAGAAGATTCCAACCGGACCGGACATAAATGCAACAGGAATAAATACTGCCGCCATTACAAGGGTGATGGCTATGATCGCTCCGCTAATTTCCGACATTGCCGATTCAGTTGCTGCCTTAGGATCCAGTTTCTGATCTTCCATCTTTGCATGCACAGCTTCGACCACGACAATGGCATTATCAACAACGATGCCTATTGCAAGCACCAATGCAAAAAGGGTGATCAGATTTAAGGTAATTCCAAAAAACTGCATGAAAAAGAAGGTGCCAATTAAGGAGATTGGAACTGCAATAGCTGGAATTAAAGTAGATCGCCAGTCGCCTAAAAATATAAATACCACCAGACTAACCAATAAAAAGGCTTCGATCAAGGTATGGATAACTTTTTCAATCGAGGCATCTAAAAACTTTGATACGTCATAACTGATCTCATAATCCATCCCTTTAGGAAATGAAGTCTTCTTTATTTCTTCCATTCGTTGTTTGATATTGCTGATCACGGCACTGGCATTACTTCCATAAGATTGTTTGATCATTATTGAAGCGGCGGGTTTTCCATTTAACTTTGAATAAAGATCATAATAGGTACTTCCAAATTCAACATCTGCAACATCCTTAATGCGAAGCACTTGTCCATCAGCATTTGATCTCAGGATAATATTTCCATACTCTTCTTTGGTGCTATATCTACCAGGATATTTTAATACATATTCATAAGTCTGTGATTTTTTCCCTGAGCTTTCGCCCGTCTTGCCCGGCGCAGATTCAATGTTTTGTTCATCTAATGCGGTTATTACCTCGTTGGCTGAAATCGAATATGCCAGCAACCTGTCCGGTTTTAACCAAATTCTCATGGCATATTCCCTGTCCCCAAGGATATCAGCAAATCCAACTCCATCAATTCTCTTTAAATCAGAAAGAATATTAATGTCAGCAAAATTGTACAGAAAATTGATATCCAGACCAGTATCTTTGCTGTACAAGTTTATATACATGAGCATATTTGATTCTTCCCTGGTGATTTTGACCCCTTCTCTGACAACTTCGGGAGGTAATTTATTCATCACAGCAGCAACACGATTTTGAACATTTACAGAGGCTATGTTCGGATCAGTGCCTAATTCAAAAACGACTTGAATAGAGCAAACTCCATCGTTACCGGCATCGGATGCTAAATATTTCATGCCGGATATACCGTTAATGGCACGTTCCAAGGGAATTACAACTGCTTTGATCATTAGTTCCGCATTAGCTCCCGGGTATTCTGCAGATATATTTACCTTGGGAGGAGAAATTGAAGGAAACTGAGTTACCGGCAATTGCGAAATTGCCAAAGCACCAAGCAGGGTAATTATAAGTGAAATAACAATAGACAGTACTGGTCTGTGTATGAATTTATTGAACATATTATTGCTTTGTATGAATTAAAAACGCCTATTGTTTGATCAACTGCAAATTATCAATAACTTGCTTCGACGGAATAAATTCAGTTTGAATCTTATCATCTTCTTTCACGTTTTGAATCCCTTCCAACAGCATCTTGTCGTTTTCAGAAAGGCCTGTTTCAATAACATATAAATTAGATAATCTTTGTTTTATGGAAATATTTCTGGCGTGGATAATATTATCTTTATCAACAACATAGACATAAAACTTATCCTGAACTTCAAAAGTCACTTTCTGCGGTATCAGCAAGGCTTTTTTCAAATCAATTTTCAATTGCACCTTACCTGTTTCGCCATGTTTCAAAAGTAAATCAGGATTTGGAAACTTTGCTCTAAAAGCAATACTGCCCGTATTTTTATCAAACTCTCCTGCGATAGCTTCTATTTTACCTGAATATTTATGGGGTTGATTGTTGGCCAACAAGAGTGTTGCGCTTTGGTTCCCCCCATTATTGGCCTGAGCCATAAAATCTAAATATTCGACTTCCGATAAGTTGAAATAAGCGTAAACATCTTTATTGTTAGAAAGCGAGGTCAATAGAGTTCCTTCATCGATCAGGCTCCCTACTTTGAACTTAAGCAGATCAATCGTTCCGTTAAACGGAGCCTGGACTTTAGTATAAGAAACATAAAGTTGAGCAAGCCCTTCTTCAGCTTTTGCCTCATCTAATTTGGCTATTGACATATCAAGTTCTGTTCGAGAAACGATATTTTTTTCAGTCAGCTTTTTGACATTCTGCATCTCAAGCTCTGCGGTTCTTACATTTGACTTGGCTTTTAACAATTCGGCCTCATATTCTTTAGGTCTTATTGTGCAAATAACCTGACCTGCTTTAACAGTCTGCCCCTCATCGACATTGACAGACTCAATGTATCCCTTCACTTTTGCATGAATCTCAATATTTTGCAGGGATTGTATTTCAGCAACATACTCCTTTGTGAAAGATGTATCCATTAAAATCGGACTTGTTACCGTAAATTTACCTGCTTCACTTTTTTTTTCTTGCTTTGAATTACAAGCCACAAAATTTACGCAAGAATAGAGGCTTATCAGCAATAGTACTTTATTCATAACTGTTAAATGTTTTCAGGAATAATTTGATTTTAATTCACTTATGACAATAAAAGTTTTAGTTTAAACTAAAACTTTTATTTAGAAAATTTGATTTAACAGGCCCATTCCGAAAGGAGCGGGAAATCAAATTTCTTTCCTATAAATTTATGGAAAAGAATCAGATTCTAAATACGCGGAGGAAAATAAAAAGAGAGGCCTGCGAACAAAAAGAATATCCGGCAGAACGGTATCTGTTGAAAATAATGTGACAAGAATGGGGTATCACAAAAAAAATAATTTTGCAGACACTTTCCTGAAGCGCAAAATGCTTCCTTTCATTATCATTTATATCATCATCATCATCATTAAAATCCAAAAGATCATCATCACAATACAGATTATCGGTTTGAGCAATGACTTGTGGATGCAAGGCTTCTTGCTGAACTACTCCGAAATTATGAGCAGGCATCACCTCCTGAGCGAAAGAATATGCAGGGTGAATCATCACTAATAAATTAACTAGACAGAATAGTACTATTTTCATAATCGGCTCAAATATATTCATATATTCAGATTCAAAAAATATTTTAACATTTTTTTTGACTTCGGAATAGAACATATCTTATATATAATTTTGTATATCAATTGAATAGATAGATCGCCCCATAGGATTTCAAATTTGAAGACTTGATGGATCGGCTAGTAAATTCACATCGATTGTAAATCGGCACAGGATGGATTACAACGAGAACCAGTAACTCAGTTTGACAAGAAAAATATTCGTTGGGTAGACACTGTTTAATTCCTTGTAAGAATCTCCGATCGTAGCTTTGGAGGAGGCTGTTCTCCCGGTTTTCTCTCCTGACCAGACCAGATAGATGTATGAACCGGGACGGTATTCCCATTTTGCGACTAAGTTTGAGCGCAACTGGTGAAAATTAAAGTCCGGGCTCCCGATAGAAATTTTTTCAGAAGTAACATTATCACCAAGTTCATAGGTACTTCCAGTTAGTTTGACTTCAGGAAAAATCTCAAAACGGTCTTTCAATTGTTTTGCCGTAGGGTTTGTAACATGTTTAAATTCTGAATAGGTGCCACGGGAAATAAATGGACTTCCATAGTATTGAATTGAAAACTCGGGCGTAATGTATAAATCCATCCTCAGAGTCAATCCGAGTGTTTTCTGATCAATTGTGCCAAGAATATATCTCTTTTCGGACTGAAAATTCTTAGTGGAGACGTATTGCAGTGCATTATGATTCTCTGTGTAACTAGCAGTAACCCCAATTTTAAGGTTTGAAACAGGCCGAAGTGTAATATTTGGTTCGATCAAAAATCCTGAGGCAGAATTCTCACCCGATTTATTTGACCCGAGAGTCAATTTGACGATGATTTTTTTTGAGGGATTAGTTCCCAGCAAAGCAGATGAAACGAGCGAGTAGGGTACGATCATATCATAGCCACCACGTAAAATTCTCATATCCAGCGACTCAAAATTATGCTTAAGACTCGCTAACAGGCTCCATTTGTTTTTAAACGTTGTGGTTAACGATAAGAGGTCGCCCGATCCAATGTAGGTGCCATTAAAGTTCCACGTGTTGAACTGGGTAAGTCCAATACTAAGCGTGCGGAATATTGAAAGTGGCTTTATAATAAGGTATGAAAGTGCATTTTCCTGATCAATTCTGTCTGAAGAATTCAAGTACCCGAGGTCGTTTAGCTCTATGCCAGGTGAAAACCAGCTGCCACCTGTTGAATACCGCCATAATCCCTTTGAGCCTCTTCCAATTGCAATCTTGCCTCCTGTGCCGCTTAAATTGGTGCGGGTAGTGTCGTAGCGCAGATAATCGGCGCCCGGCCGTTGGTAATAACGGGAGGAGGATTCCTGCAAGGCTCTCATAGCGATCTGACTGCCATCAATATAACTTCCCATCAGTTTAGCATCTATATAATACTCTTTGTCTTTCATATAATGCATAAGATCGAGGCCACCGGTAAAAGCATTGGAGGAAAGGAAATCAAGATGGGTATCTTTGATGAAACGATTTGTGGATGTAAAAAATCCGCCGAGGGTAGTTGTCCCCGCGTTATATCCTTTCTGGACTCGTGCTACCATCCAGTTGGTAAGCGGTTCAATTTTACGGGAACTCGCGTTTCCGTCAGAATCAATAAGTTTTGCATATTCGTTCGCAGTAAAACTTTGTATAATACCAACGGTTAATCCTTTTGAGGTTGTTCCGCTCAACTTGATTGCACTTAGAATAGTTGTATTAATCGGGGCTTTTACGAAGAGATTATCATTTGGATTTATTTTCAGCGAGGGAGAATGTCCGATACGACGTGAATAAAAAAGGCTCTGATTATTAATGTTATAATCAAATATAAATGACCCTTCTGTGAAAAAAGGGCGTTTTTCCACATAGAATGTCTCATAAGCCGAAAGGTTTAAAACTGAGGGATCAGATTCCACCTGACCAAAATCCGGATTTATTGTCAGATCAACAGTGAAATTACTTGAAAGACCAATTTTTGCATCTAACCCGATGGCGCCTCCCCAGCTTCTTCCTTTATTACTAAAGGGATTTGCCGGTTCATTTTTCGTCGACTCAAAGCTTCCAAGCGTAAAAGGCATGATTTCGAGTCGCTGTGATTTCTTTATCCCTTTGATACCATTTAATATACCGTAATTGTAAATCTCTCCGGGTCCTTTCTTGGTTTGAATCTCCCAGTTGCTGTATTCCTGAAGCCGATAAATATTTCTTGAGGTATGCATCCCCCAAACCTGCTCATCCTTTCCACTGAAACGCAATTGGCTGAGTGGAATCTGCATTTCTGCAACCCAGGCTGAGTCTTCCATTCCAACTTTTACTTTCCAGACAGGATTCCAGTTAAGATCGTTTCTTGCCGGATTATATTTAATCAGATCACACTTCTGACCCCATGCACTAACTGAAAACTCAAAGCCCGTGCGGTAATCGTGATAACTGTCAAACGCGATTCCAACTACATCACCTACAAATTCATCGCGGGGTCCTGCCATTTTCAGGATCTTGTCAGGGTCATCATAAGCACGAAAAGCGACAAATATATACTTGTCGTCGTACTGAATATTTAATTCAGTCGGGTGGCTGGGTTTGCCGCCCTCTTTTGGAACCCATTGCGTATAATTGCCAGCCCATGTGCCGGCCTTCCATAATTTATCATCGAGTTTCCCGTCAATCACAGGTCTGCCTGCCACAAGCCGGGATGTAGTATAAACCCGCTTTTTTACTGTTGGTTCATTAGTCTGACCAAAGCAATCTGAGATAAAGGTGTTCGTAATGATAAATAGCAAGATAACTATTGACCTAAAATTTGATACACATTTGGTCATTTTATTTTGGCTAAGTGAAAAGTGATCTGAACGCTGCCTGGTTATTTTATTAATGCATCAAATCTAATAAATAATAGCTAGTTTTACGCTTCGAAATACCCCGATTTCAGCAGAAACCTTACAAATCTATATGTTAAGTTATTTTTTTTTAAAAATCAGCAAATACTTGAGCCTAAAAAGCTAAGCTTATGAACCAAGAAACCAAATCATCGCGACGGATTTTTTTAGAAAAAATTGCTGCAGGCACCTTGGGAATTGCCCTTTCGGCAGGTATCGGCGAAAAAATATTCGCAAGTGAGGAAGGTCAACCCGTCTTGGTAAAAAACAAAGATGCCGGACTACCTTTTGTTAGTGACAAAAAATTTGTTCCCGTAATGATCACCCCTTACAAACAAAACGGGCTGATTGATTTTGACGGACTTTCAAGATTGACTGACTTTTACCAGGCAGCCGGAGTAAAAGGATATTTTGCCAATTGCCAAAGCAGCGAAATGTATTTCCTTAGCGATGAGGAGCGGTTAGCTGTGACCAGGCATGTCGTTAAACGTGTTAATGGCGCGATGTCAGTAGTGAGCACCGGCTCATTCGGCGATTCGCTTGAGCAGAAAGCAGAGTTTGCAAGAAAAATTTATCAAACAGGAGTCAATGCCGTGATAATGATTTCGAGCCATTTTGCCAAACGCAGAGAGAGTGATGATGTGCTGATCAATAATTTTGAAAAGTTTTTTAAACTTACGGACAACATACCGATGGGGACCTACGAATGCCCCCAACCATACAAAAGAATTATCACCCCCTATGTGTTTGAATATTTACTGGGGACAAACCGGCTGATCTATCATAAAGATACCACCATCACCTTCGACAAGGTAAAAGCCAAAATTGATCTTGCAAAAAACAGTAAATTAGAATTTTACGATGCCTGCACCGCAAACACAATGAAATCGCTGCAGGCCGGTGCCAAAGGGATGTCGGCTATCTCAGGGAATTTTTATCCTGAGATTTTAGTGTGGATGTGCAACAATGCCACCAATCCGGATAAGCAGAATGACGTGAAATACATCCAGGAGCAGTTAACAAAGACAGAATTGGTAATAGGACAAAATTATCCGTTGAGTTCAAAATATTTTTTACAAAAAAGAGGATTACCAATAGAATTAATCACCAGGAAATCAAAGAGGCCATTGACAAAAAAACAGATCAACGGACTTGATGAAACATACAAGGTATTTTTGGGATGGTGCGAAAGGATAGGTATAGAACCCGCTAAAGTGTAAGGCTTTAGGAAGTATTGCTGACGCTGCGGTTATAATAATGATCAATTTACAATGATCAGTCGTTTATACTGCGATAAAATTCATTGATCTGTCTATAAAATTACCCGATTCGTCTATTGCATTTTCATCACTAATGTGCCCATGCTATTTTTGAATATAATTTAAAAACAAACAATTTAAAAATAGAGGTTATGAAAACAAAAAGATTTTTACTGGGGTTAGCATTATTCGTTATGGGCATAGTTGTCACATTCGGAATTGAATCAAAAGTCAGAAACCATAATCTGACACATCATGC
>JBAXOA010000156.1:0-8405 GCA_037133495.1 Mariniphaga sp.
TACGGTATAGGTGCCTGGTGCGGTAATTGAAAGCTGAGCAGCAGTTCCAATAACCAAACTTCCATTTGACCATAAATAGCTTACGCCTCCTGTGGCAGTGACATTAACCGCCGGGGTGGTGCAGGTAAGAATGGTAGTTGCTGTGTTGTTGGTAATACCGGCTGTGACAGATTTGTCTTCGGTAATGGTGACAGATTTAGTATCCGAACAACCGTTGGCAGAAGTTGCAGTTACGGTATAGGTGCCCGGAGTGGTGATGGAAAGCTGAGCAGCAGTTCCGACTGTCGCTGTACCGTCTGACCATAAATAACTTACGCCTCCTGTGGCAGTTACGCTGATTGACGGAGTGGTGCAGGTAAGAACAGTAGTTGCAGTTGTATTGGTAATGACGGCTAAAGGCAGAGCATTTACAGTTACCGCGATGGCAGCCCTGTTTTTACTAATACATTGTCCCGACATTCCCTCGGCTACAAAGTATGTTGTTAATCCCGGAATAGACGTTAATGGCGTTATTGATAGTTGCGGTATTTCTGAAGGAGAATCACTGGTATAATAATATAACTGATAAGTCGGATTACCGGGAATAGCGACAAGCAGAGGGGCAACATCATCCTGACAATAGGCTATTGGTAATACTGAAGGAACTGAGCTTATATTTGTATTGTTAATTGAAAATTGAAATTGACAATCGCTTGCAAATGGAGGAATAGCATAATAATTTTTCGTTCCGGAAGTCGCAGGGAAAGGATTGGAGATGGAGTATTCTGTAGAACCGGAAGTAACCGGATAGCTGTCATAAAACCTGGATCCGGCAGGAAAAAAACCTGAAACCTGCGTGACAGGGATGGATGATTCTGAAATACAATAGGTGAATTCCCTGACATCCGGAGTCGCATCACAATGCTCATCAACATATGCAGCACCATTAATATTCAAGCACAGCGGGGCTGAAATGGGCTCCTGGTCACATGACCCTGATTGATTCTGAAATCCGGTAATCAGACTACTATTATCGAACAGAGTTCCAGTAATTGCACCAGACCCACTGATAATTCCATTCAAGCAAATATCAGGAGAACACGATTTTAATATTGAACAGTCCTCTGTTACTTTAACACTAAATTCCATGTCTGCCAATACTTTATTCGGATCTGGATCAAGAGGAAGTGCCCCAAGATTATAAACCACAGAACCGTTGGCTCCTAAAGTAGGATTAAAATTTATCGAGTTTGGAGCTGGCGTAGGAGAAGTAAAGTAAATATTCCTTATTGCACTTCCATCTATGTAACTCGCAGTATAAGAAATAGGTATGACAAATTTTGAATTGCCTACCATTTCAGTTCCCTTATTTTTAATATCAACCTTATAGGTTACAATATCTCCCGGCAAAACAGTACCGGAATTGGGTACTGCCATTCCATTTCTTTTTATTTCCTTTACTGAGATAAGCCCCTCTATTTGTGGCTTATAAGCATCAACGGCCATCGCAATGCAGAAAATTATATAGGTATCCTGAGTAGAACCATACTGAAATTTTGTGGCAATTTGATTATTGGTTATAACAGCATTGCCAGAATTGGGAATGTTAAACATGGCAATATCCAAACCGGTATTATTTGTAATATTAGGATTACGCGCATTTCCACCAGTATTTACAGAGCTGTTAAAGAAATTTGCTGTAGTATTTCCTGAATGGCTTAATGTAAGCCAATCTGAAGTTTGTTGTTTTTGAATCTTAAAATAGTCACCCGAAATTGATAAGTCACCTTCTCCGGCCATTAAACCTAATTTCATATTTACTTCACCTGCCTGTACGGTATTAAATCCGGTGACCGGCAATTCATGCTGTGCAGAAATATTTCCCGCAACATAGGCGTGACCATCAAAAATTGTCACGTCGCGATATTTCATTTTGGAGTTTTCATAAACCACAATCAGGCCCCAGCCGCCGTAGAAACCGGTATTGCCACCATTACCTTCCCTTATCGCGACGTCGGCAACAAAATAATCGCCCAGGCCATGCATTTTAACATAGTCTGTCACTTCTGCATAGGCAGAGTACATTGACCCTTCGGAGCTGGCAGGATAATAAATATCACTTGAATTGGCTGTAATGGTATTATAGGCAGTCGCACCAGGTCCCTTGAAGGAAACAACATGCTTATCATAATTCTTGGTAATAATCACCGGGCTTGAATAGGTGCCTGAAACATTCACATAAGCACGTGCATCTCCAGCAGATGAACTTATTCCGTTTTTGGACAGTTTGAAAACTTTTAAAATCACCCCTCCGGTTTCAGAATAAACGACATAAGGCATTGAAAATATTGCATTATTTAAGTCAAGCGTTGAGCATGAAACCGCAGATTCTGCACCGCCATTTACAGAAACATTCAAAGTTGGAATTGAATTATTATTCCGATAAATAAATGCGACTGTATTTCCTGCACTGCCGGTACTTGTAAACTTATAGGTATAAATCCTGCTATTATTGTTACTTCCAGTGCGGGCGATTGCAAGTGCGTAGTTAGTGTAAGTTACACTGTTTGAATTCGCCAGCGTATAATCTTGATTTACTAAGGTTCCAACTCCTGGTACATTTTTTGAAACTGTAAAAGTGTTGGGACTGGTTCCGTCATCCGATCTTCCTGTCCAGTATAATCCGGCATAAATGATATTGGAACATGCAGGTGCCGCTCCGTTTTCAGCAGACAAGTTCAGGTTGGCCGAAGATGAATTGAGGGTATTCGGATCACCATCTACATCTACATAAACCATCTGATTGCTGTTACTCGAACTACGGTCGGCTATTGCCGGATCCAACATAAGATTGGTATTTCCAATCATCGTAAAATCACCTTTGATATTGTAGATTTTTTTTGTCGGAGAATAGGAAGAAGTTCGCTGTAAAAATGGTTTGATCACCTGCGACGAAGCCAGCTGTGGATAAATAAATGCAATGACAACCATTAGAAAAATTGCTGCTGACTTGAGTGACAATTTGAATATTGCGTAATTAGTTTTCATAGTGATATTCTTTTGATAGTTAGAATCAATTGTCAAGAGGGGATTGACACCTTGTAAATGAAGATCACACCCGTTTTGGGGATGAATAATTTCCGTACATCTTCAATTCCACAATTAAATTCGCAGAGTAAACAGACATATTTCAGATTTGTAAAACTGATAAGTTTCGACAGATCCAGAACGAAGTTCATATCCGAAGCATTCTGAAGTCTGATTGTTATTAGCTCAACCCGGCTGAACAAAGGATTTTCTGCACTGAGGCCATCAATTGACCCTGATTTGGCTTCGGCGCAGACAGGTTGTTTTTCATTATGTGCAACAATAGATTTTCCAACATAAATCGTTGGCTGAAAGTCTCTTACGAGGCTTTCTAAATGCAGGGCATCCGAAATGATCCCGACATCCGCTGATGTCTTCATTTGCTTTAGATATCCATTTATCTCATAGATTTCCTGAGCGTTAATGGCGGTGCAGGACATTACAATAATAAATACCATCAGTAATTTTTTCATAGCTATCAGATTTCAAATATTTATGTTGGCAATCATTTTTTATTTAACAAAAGATTTATAACACAAAGTTGAAGTAGATATAGGGTTAGATTCGGTGATTAGTCGGATACTTCCGTTTATATCCGAAAACAAGCGGTTAAAATCGGATAAAATAAAGATATTAAAGCTTTTAACCAGCGAATAACGAGGTTGGTACTTGTCAGCCGGTTAACTTTTAAAAATGGATATTCATTTTGAAAAATATCAGCTTGTAATAAATATAACATATTAATATATTATGTATATTTACAAGGTCTTGTTTGTTCCAAATGACTTGACTTCCCTAAAACCTAAATTTATGAACCACCAAAATCCAAAATCAGTAAGGTCCGGCAAACCAAAACCGTCCATCCTCAACAATACAAACTTGACAATTGCAGCACCCATTGGCATAAGACCGGAGAAAAGCTACCCCCCCCCCCCAGGTAATGGAATACCCGTTAAGCACCCCTCTGAGACAGATACAATGAAATTAAATCATGGATTGGAGGCATCTGCAGTCGAACTTGAAATAACGAACGACAAGCAGATTTTGGCACAAAATCAAACAGAAGCAGGATTAGATAAATATATCGGATTCTACAATTCTGCGCCTGCCGCCTATTATTCAATTTCAAGAGCAGGCGAAATTCTGGAGTTAAACCTTGCCGGTGCACAAATATTGGGGTGTGATCTTTCGCATCTTAAAAACAGCAGATTTGATTCATATATATCAGAGAATTCAAAACCAGCGTTTAGCCACTTTATAGACCAGTTATTTAAAAATAAGACCAAAACAAATTGCAAAGTCAGCCTTATTTCGAAGGACGGCTTTCAAAATTTTTATTTATTTACGGGTATCGCTTCCGGGGAAAACGATCATTGCCTTGTGATCGGAACAGACATCACAGATCTAATGGTAACAGAGAAAGAATTGCAATACGCAAACTGGGAAAAGGAAAGTATAATCGAGGGCACGAATGCGGGAATCTGGGAATGGAATGTTCAGACCGGAGAGACGGTGTTCAACGAAATGTGGGCGAATATAATCGGCTATACCCTTGTTGAATTGGCCCCGGTTTCTATAAAAACCTGGATAAAAGTGGCTCACCCTGACGATCTGATCAAATCCTCCTCGCTATTGGCGCAGCACTTTGCAGGGAACCTGCCCTACTACGACTTTGAATGCAGGATGAAACATAAAAACGGCAGTTGGGTTTGGGTTCACGACCGTGGTCGCCTCAGCACCCGGAACAACGAAGGTGTTCCTTTAATGATGTTTGGAACACACGTTGATATTACGAAAAGGAAATGGGCTGAGGCAGAAGCCGAATTAAAAAATGAGGAACTTCAAAGAGTCATCGCTGAAAAAGACAAGTTTTTTTCTATTATTGCTCACGATCTGCGAGGCCCGTTTAGCGGTTTCTTAGGATTGACAGAGCTGTTGGCTGAGCGATTGTCCGGAATGAAGCCAGACGAAACGCAGCAGATCGCATTTTTAATGAGAAAATCTGCCACTAATCTATTTCAATTACTCGGAAATCTCCTGGAGTGGTCGCGGATGCAAAGAGGCATAATTTCCTTTGATCCTGTATCGCAATCATTGGAACCAAAAATTACAGAGAGCCTGATTTTTGTTCTTGAAGCTGCGAAGAAGAAAAATATCACCATCAATTATGAACTTCCGCAAGATCTGGCGGTTTTTGCCGATGATAACATGTTGAAAAGTATCATTCGGAATTTAGTCTCCAACGCTGTGAAATTTACTCATAACGGAGGAACCGTAACCATATCGGCAAAAGCTGTTCCGGGCAGCATGATTGAGATTTCAATATCAGACACTGGAATAGGAATGGATGTAAGCCAGCTGGATCGTCTTTTTCACATCGACGCAAAAACAAGCCGGCAAGGAACTGAAGGAGAATATAGCACTGGAATAGGACTTATACTCTGCAAGGATTTCATTACAAAGCATGGTGGAAAATTATGGGCTAAAAGTGAAGTAAACAAAGGAAGTATTTTTATCTTTACGATGCCGGGGATATTATCACAGCTAAATATCAATTAATCGCGGGATCAATGACCAACAGGAAGATAGATCACTTTTTTTGTTTCAAAAGACGGTTCAGTGAAAAATTTTGAGACATCTGTTACTTCTGCACAGTTTTTAAACATTTTCAATTCCTCGTCAAAATCCCCTCCTTTGAGATAAAATATTCCGTTTTGAAGTGTATTTTGTGAATTAAAAGATATATTTTTTTTCACCATATTCACGAAAACAGGAAAGGCGGCAACTGCTCTGGAGGCGACAAAGTCAAATTTTTCATTTATATCCTGTACCCCAACGTGGATCGCAGTCACATTTTTAAGATTGAGTTCTTCATTCACTGCCTGAGCAACTTTTATTCTTTTCTTCATTGAATCAATTAATACAAAACGGCAAGCCGGGAATAATATGGCAAGCGAAATCCCGGGAAAGCCACCTCCTGTTCCAACATCCAAAATCCGGGTTCCAGCCTTGAAGCTGATAATTTTCGCTATTGCCAGTGAATGTAAAACATGTAATTCATAAAACGAATCCATTTCCTTCCGAGGAATAACGTTTATAATTTCATTCCATTCGCGATAGGCCGGAGCCATTTTCTCAAACAATATAATTTGTTCATTTGTTAAATCTGGAAAATATTTCAGTATTATCTGCATTGCCGGTTACTTATTTTAATTTCGAAAGTGTCTATTTCTTCCCAAATATAGATCAGGCATGAATCAGAAGTCGGATAACAATCGGATATTTCCGTTTATATTCGATTTTTTCCGTTTGTAATCGGTTATAATTGAATATAATTGTTTATATCCAATTATTTTTTTGTATCTTAGTTCATATAATATATCAATTGTATTTTATTTGACAGATCTGCAGGAAGACTTAATAACCCCTAAATAGTTGTATTATGAATGATCGTAAATGTCTTGAATGCTTTGAACAACTCAGAGGTCGCTCCGACCAGAAATTCTGCAGTGATCAATGTCGCAGTGCTTACAATAATAAACTGTACATTGAATCGAATAACGTAATCAATGCTGTTAACCGTATTCTTAAAAAAAATTATTTCATCCTGTCAACTCTGATTACGGAGGGAAAAACAATCGCCAGCAAAAGTGATTTGCAGAAAAAAGGATATCGTTTCGATCATTTTACCTGTACATCGACAGCACGCAATAGCCGGACTAACTATTATTGTTATGATCAAGGCTTTAGAGAACAGGAGAATAATAAGGTGACACTGGTTCGACGCGTTTTGGATGGAGATGCTGCATCAATGAAATCATGAAACTTCAGATAAATTTCAGACTTGGTGTGGCCACTCAAAGTACACCGGGACTTTGCAAACCACCGGGTCTGAAATTTGATTTTTGACAACTATTTTACAATATATTAAATGCGTACCTAAACGCAGGAGTCTAAATCTTATTGAATAAAAACATCCAACTATCATCCAGCTCTTCCGATTTCACCATCCGTCCTTCAAAAACCGGAGCTTTTACCCCAAAATGAAAGTTATTCTTCCCAATAAATACACGTGCCTCATCCCATAAATTCTGATCGATAAACGTCTTGAGCAGCAACTGACCTCCTTCTACAATCAAGGATAAAATACCCCGGGAGTGCAAATCATTGAGAATCTGAACTATTTCTGTTCCATCAAAAATAATTTTCCTGAATTCAAGGTTTTTTTTATCTGCCATCTCATGCGCCGTAAAAACGACAGTCGGAATATTTTGGTCCAATAAGGCAAGAGTGGAGGGTAGCTTCATCTCTCTGTCAATCAAAAGTCTTAAAGGAGGATTTCCTGTCCAGTCACGAACAGTCAGTGACGGATTATCTTTTCGTGCAGTATTTGTGCCAACCAGGATGGCAGATTCGTCGGCCCGCATTTTGTGCACAGCGATCCGTGACAAATCATTGGTAATCCAGGTCGGCTGACCATAATGTTCATGAGTACGATCAATATCTATAAATCCGTCAACTGTCTGAGCCCATTTCAGAATGACATAAGGTCTGTTGTTTTGATGACAAGAAAAAAACCGACGGTTTAATTCTATGCACGCTTGTTCGAGAAAACCCTCTGTTACCTGACAACCACCCTCTTTTAGTATTTGAATTCCCCTTCCGGCCACCTGTGCAAAAGGGTCTGTCGTCCCAACAACAACATTTGGAATGCCCGACCGAAGTATCAAATCGGCGCAAGGGGGCGTTTTCCCATGATGGGAACATGGCTCAAGTGTCACATAAATTGTCGATTCCTTGAGTAAGGAACGATCTTTCACGCTGTTTATTGCATTAACCTCAGCATGAGCCTTTCCATATTCATGATGATAACCTTCACCGATGATTTTTCCATGGTGGACAACCACACAGCCAACCATAGGATTGGGAGAAACATTACCCATCCCAAAACGTGCCAGTTCAATTGCCCGAAGCATCATTTTCTCATCTACGTCAAATAGTCGTCTCTTCATCGGGTTTGTTTATCTTTGTAAAAAAAATGCAGTCTGCAAAAAAGTTAATCCTCGATCAGCTCTCCCCGATTTATTCAAAAGAGGAGGTTGAAAGCATCAGCAAACTGATTTTCGAAAATATCCTCGGATTTTCAAGGCTCCAGGTTCATCTGAATCAACATATAACGATTTCTGCGGCAAATTTAACTCAAATTAAAGAGATTTTGAACCGACTCAGCCAATTTGAGCCAATCCAATACATTTTAGGGGAGACAGAATTTTATGGAATAAGATTAAAAGTTAGTCCAGGCGTTCTTATCCCCCGACCCGAAACGGAAGAATTGGTGG
>JBAXOA010000157.1:0-8404 GCA_037133495.1 Mariniphaga sp.
GCAATTTATTTTCTAAAATATATTATTTTTATCTAGTCAAATGCCAAACTCAAGACCCCTCGTTGCAAACGAGGGGTAGTTAAGAGAGCAAAGTCCAAAAACTCAATACTGAAAGAATATGTATCAGCACCTTCACTTACAGCATATTACATCGACTCCAGCATCAATTTTGTATAGCTAATGCCAGCAGATGAAAAAGTCACCAGATATGAAGGCCACGTATTTAGCTTGTTGGCCAAAGCTAAACCTTCGTCGACGCTCCCTTTCAGCAAGTAAAAACGCATATTCATCTCCGGATTATTTTTATTCAATTCCTCACGAAAAACCAGTTTTTGCTCTTTCACCTTCCAGGTTGCAGCCAGGTGTTCAACCGAACAATCCTTAATGAGGCTAAAGCCATTATTCAAGTAAATAAAACCATTTGACAAAGCGAAAGCCGGATCGTGCCGGAGGTCAGTCGGAATTTCAACGGCAATGTCTTCTCCTGCCCCGGCAGAATAAAAAAGTCCGCTTGCAGGGGTATCGAAAACAATCTCAACGGCTCCGTCAAGCGGTCGTTGGCACTTAATTTCAAGACAATAAAGATTATCATTGAATTTTTTAATCGTGCTTTCGAACGTTTCTGCTCTTACCGCAAATGCGACCGGCAAAATACTGGCGGATGCTGCAGCTGACTTAATCGCTCCGGCAGGCTGTAACAGCTCATTTCGGGTATTTACAAGCATTGGCTGAGTCGTCGAGGGCAGCATTACTTTTAATTTGCTCATTACTTCCTTAAGAAGCAATTCTGCATTGGCAACTTCATTGTCGGTATATTGGACTTCGACTAATAAAGGGCTCCATCCGCTGGCGTCGGAAACTTCAGAAAGAAGCAGATGTTTCCACACATCGGTCATCTGTTTATGCAGCTCTTTTACTTCGATTCCTTTGGATGCTGCATACCCGACTAACCGGTCTGCCATCATAATTTCGCCCCTGAGGCGGTAAGACGCGGCTCTGGTGATGCCATCTTTTTCTACTCCACTCCGTTGCCGGCCCATCCACATATACGGACCACAGACCGACATATTCCAGGTTCCCTCAGGAACAAAAGGGTAATCAGGCACCTTATAGCCTTTGGATGCCTGAATGCGGGTGGCCAGTTCGCTCATCGTAACGAATTTGTAACCCTCCTTCTCCAATTTTCTAAAGCGGTCGATACTCTGTTTTTCCTGATCCGGGACACGGTAAAAATTACTCCTGTAATCAAGTGAATTAAATACTTCGCCATCGTCTAAAAAAGCAAAATCCCATTGCAGACCGTCTAATTTCTTTTCGCCAGCTCCGATTAATCCCAAAATCTGATCTTTACCATAAGTCACATTCACCAATGGCATTGTCTTGTCACGATAATAGCTGTGCGGGTCAGAGCTGGTGACGATAAGATCGTATTTATCTTTTAGAACGCTTGCATAAGCAGGTGTCCATTGAATTTCCTGACCGAAGAAGACTTTGGAGCGTTTCATTCCATGGTCTGACAGAACCTTATCGGATATTTCGATTGATTTTTGCAGATCAAGAGCCGGATAACCAATAAAAAACTGATCAGAATAATGGGCAATCACCAGCTCGATCTGACCTCTGTCGATCAATTTTTTAAAAAGGCTAAGTACTTCAGGATGTTCCTCAGACAATACTTCGATAGCATAACCCTGTATTTCTATATCGGATTTGTACTTTGGATTCTTCTCGAAAAACTGAAGAACGGGGTAGAGTGATTCTTTGATAATCCGGCTTTCGATGCGGTAGTCGCCGGCGACATACTGAAGATTAAAATGAAACATCCCAATAGCATATTTTTCCTGAGCAGGTGAACCCATACAGGCCAGCAAAAAGAGAGCAAATAGCAGAAGCGTTTTTTTCATTATCGTGATAATTAAGTAATTAATTGTTGATTGATTGATGAGTTGATTGGTTGAAGTCCACTGAACAGAATTGAAGTGACTGCTTTGCAGATCAGGCTATTAGGCCATTAGGCTTTTAGCATATTGCCTCCGTCATCTGACGGATCAAATTTTCTAATTGGCATATTATTTCACCGTTGGGGCAGAAATCACACCAAGGTAACGTCCTATCCAATAAGGCAATAACCAGGTATCTCCTGCACTGGTGAGTGATGTTCCGTCGCCTGACGAATCGAGCGTAAATATTTGTCCATTGTGACGATAAATTGGAATTTCGCCCAATGGAAGCAATTCTTTTGTTGTTTGACCCCTGAAATTTAAAGGAATACGTTCAATATCCTGCCGATTTGAATTCTGCATTGCCCAGTTTCGAAGATCGAGCGGGTAGGTTTTCAAAAATTCAACCGACTGATCAAGATCGAATTCTTTTGCGCCTGTCATAGCATAAGTAAAGTTCCAAAGCGCATTTTTTTCGGGACGTTCGATTTCCCAGTGATCCTTGATCGCAGCAAGGTATTTTGGTTTTAAATCGCTGTTCAGACAATAAGGATATAACCCCCAGTATGCAAGGAAATACATCTCATCGTCGGAGTGGTTCCATTCTGACGAGAGTACATTGCTAAGCTCATCAGCCTGACTGGGACCTATTTGCGTAAAAGACCGGGTAAGGTTATCCAGATATCCGAATTTCTGCATCAGCTCATTCGCTTTGTTTTTATAGATTTCCTTACCGGTAAAATGCCAGGCTGTCTGCAAAAAGGCTATAATATTGGAAGAGGTGATTTTACGGTCACCAACGTTTATTGGAAATTTGTTGACATAGTCGGGATTCCACTTTCCCCACATCGTTGGTTCGCCGTCAACATCAATAATATAAAGGTCGTTTTTAACAATATAGCCCATCAGGTTATCCAGACATTTGACGGCACGGGCTTTCCATTGCGCATCATCAGAGAGTTCCAGAATCATGGTTAAGGCAAAAATCTGTCCGACAGCCTGATCGCTGCTGGCCGTTGATCGCCAGGTCCAGTTAGGATGATCACTTGCAGGAAGCCACAGATTGGCCGGACTGCCGGTTAAGAGTTCTTTTCTTTTCCAGTCCGCACCTTTCGAATTTTCAACTTTATAGTCGCGCTCAAAACTACGGGCAAAAAGACCTGGGATATTGGTTACAGTATGCAGTCTTTCTATCGCTTCGAAAGCTTCATAGGCATTTTGTTTTGCCTCTTCTGATCCTGTTACTTTATAACGGAAAAGCTGGCTTGCCAGATACATTCCCGTCCAAAGATTATCACTTGGCTGATTGCCGGTTTGTGCCGACGAATAGCCATCAGGTATTCGCACAGAACTACAGTTAAACCCATAGCGAATGTTTTTCTCACGTACTTGTTTTTCATAAAAAAGTGCTTTCTCCTCAAGTGTCATCTTCTTAAAGACAAGTTGCCCCACTCCTTTATCCGTAGCCAGGAGTATCGTGCTGTCAGGTCCGGCATCAATGGCTGTGATCCTGTTTCCGGGAAGCCATCGTTCACCTGCAAAATAACTGTATTTCCCATCTTTATTATAACGGAAAGCTCCATGGGTGGAACCGAACCACAATTGGCCGTTAATTTCGGTTACCTCGGTTATTTCAGCGCAGGGAATCTTTGAAATCAGTTTTTTATCTGGGAGAAAAAGATAGCCTGCACCAGTGCCAATTACAATTTTGTTTTCCTTCCCAATATAGGAGGCACAGGTAATTCCGCTGCCGTTATAAAGAACTTTGATCGGCTGTCCGGGTATAAATTCGGCCACACTATTCGGAGAAATGAGCAGAAAACTCTTTTTCTTATCGCAGTAACGTATTTTTTGAAGCCCGGTAAATGAACCCGACCAAAGTTTTTTTCCTGCCTGATCGAAATAAACCAGTATATCACCATCAGAAATCAGAAAATGGAAATCGTCCCCGCCGGCGAAAATTGCAGCTTTAAGCAATCCATGATCGATTTGTATTTTTCCGGCCCATGCATTACTAAAAACCTGATGATCATCCAGATAAACCGTTTGATTTTGGTAAGTAATGATTGCTGAAATATTTTTGGAAAGTAAGGGGAAATACGAAATATCACGAATCAGCTTACCGGAATAGAAGAGGCTGCCATTGTCGGGGACTAAAACACCGCGATCTGATAAAATCCTTATCTGTCCGTTTCGATCGGAAGAGATAGCGGCAAGCTTTACGTTTTGTTGATTTTCCGTCAGGTAATACTTGATGCTATACTCCTGTATACAAGGTAAATCATAATAGATTTGCTGCCCTTTGGCATTATTTGAAGTAACGGGTACAGCGGCATTTTTCTCTTTACATCCGGCAATAGCAAAGAAGAAAAAGAATAACATCAAGCACCGGGATAAAATGTTTCTCATTTTCGGAATAATTATCTGATCCAAACAAAGAAACTATTTTTAAAAAACGCAAACTTCTGCTTATTTATTTAAATCACATGGTTTTTTAACCTGATACGGGAAATGCTGTAAAAGACTGTCGGCACTCTGCCGGATAATTCAAGAAGTATCAGGTAAACGGATTAGTATCTTAATTGGTTCCTGAATTTGGTGTGAATTAAAAAACAACTGCCACGGATACCAATATCTTCAGCGAAGGAATCCGGGAGGATTCGTAATGGTTTTTCCTGACACAGTGTCACACAGAGCTTTAACTCTATGTGACACTGTGTAATTTTTTGATATTCAATTTCCAATTACTTTGTGACTAAGAAAATAAACCTCTCTTATTTTTTGTCAAGGTTTATATAGAAAAGGTTTTTGGCTTCTATTTTCATACCTGGATTATGCCCCTGAATAGCAAAATGACCTGTCTTATAATCGCTGTCATCATAGGTCATAACTAACTTGTCGTTGATCCAGAATTGAATATGAGGCCCGACTGCTTTGATGTGATAAGTAAACCATTCTCCATCTTTGGTTAGCAATTCGGTAGCTTTTCCGGTAGGTTTTCCTGGTTTCCATAACCAGCCGGTATAGGCATCCTGACTGTTACAAATCTGAGCTTCGTAGCCACGAGGAAATGCGTCAGGATTATCTGCAGGTGTATTAGCCCTGAAATAGAAGCCGCTGTTGCCTTTCTCGCTAACTCTGAAATCTCCTTTTGCCTCAAAATCAGTACAACCCGCATCAGTATAAATATGGCCCATTCCACCTTCACCAACGAGTACGCCATCCTGAACTCTCCAGGTGGCCTTTCCATGGATTGTCCAGCCGGTCAAATCTTTACCGTTAAATAGGGAGATCCATTTTTGTTTGGCTTCTGCCAAACCGGTACTCAAAGTCAATAACACAACAACCAAAATTGTAATCTTTCTCATCTTAAAGTAGTTTAATTGTTTATAGAAAATTAAAATAACCAGAAATAAATTGCCAAAGTAATAACTGAGAGAACTCCCAGATGTAGTCTCCAGTCGCCAATGCCTTCAAAAACAGCAGCGCTTTTTGAATAATTAATCGTCGTATTTTCAAGTTTCTCAGCAGATGTTTTCTCGGTGAAAGCAGATACGGTAAACAACACGGCGGTAATCAGCATCTCAGCCCACAATCCACGGAACCCAAAGTTGACGGTGAATTTATAATGCAGGAATGGGAATAGATCTTTTGATGATGCCCCTACTAATTCATCAACAACGAACAAAGTGGCCAGCAATAAGCCAACTATTACTGAAACTGCGGCTCCTTTGAGGGTCACCCGTTTGCTCATAATCCCAAAGAATATCGCCGGGAAAACGGGTATCATCAGGTAGGCGCACATTGTTTGGAGGTAAAGGTATAAGCCCGAAGGACTTTTATACACCAGATAGGCGGCGGCGACTCCAAGCAGAGCGACTATCATAATGATAATACGGCCGAGTTTTACCTGTTTCTTTTCAGGATAGTCGGGTTTGAACTCCACAATAAAATCGCGCACAACCAGTGTTGATACAGAATTCAGTACAGCAATCAGGGCAGTGATCAGCGCTGAAACCAACGATGCAAGCAATAAACCCCGTAATCCTGTCGGAAGTAATTTGTTGAGCAATAAAACATAGGTATTCTTACTTGCTTCACCAACCAGTTCGTTCGGATATAGCGCGTAAGCAATAACGCCAGGCAGAGCAAAAATAAAGATCGGGAGTAATTTTAGTAAAGTTGCAAACATGGCACCTCTCCGGGCATTTTTTAGGTCGGGAGCAGCCAGGATCCGCTGAACATTTACCTGATCCATACCCCAATAGAAGATTCCGGCATAGAAAGCTGTAGCCAGAATTCCCCAGAACGGGTAATTTGGATCATTCATAGGTTTACCGATCGACATCATATCAGGAACTTTTTCCATAAGAGCACTCCATCCACCCACGCGGTCGAGACCAATAAAAAGCATTAGGACGGCACTAAAAATCATGACTGTAACATGAATTGTATCAGTATAAGCGACTGCGGTAAAGCCGCCGATCATAGTAAACAGGGCTACAACAACGGCAATTATGGCAATAGTTGTCATCACAGGCCATCCGAAGATGCTGTTAAAAACCAGGGCTCCGGCATACATAGTAAATGCCAGTTTAGTCATAATACTGATAACCAGCATCAGCCCCGAAAAGAAAGTCCGTGCCCGACGATTATAACGCAATTCCAGAAATTCAGGAATGGTAAAAATCTTGTTTTTAATATAATAGGGAAACAATACGGCACAGGCGATACCCAGCGTGATAGCCGTTGTCAGTTCGACCGAACCGGCAGCCAGACCATAACGATAAGAGTCGCCGGATAAGGCGACCAAATGCTCGGCACCGATATTGGTTGCAAACACCGAAGCGCCCACGATGGGCCAACTGATGGATCTGCCACCCAAAAAGAAGTTAGAGCTGTTCTGTCCGGATTTTTTGCGGTAAGCCATATACAAGCCAAAGGAAAGGCTTCCGCTAACCACGATCGTAAGAACAATCCAATCGAGGTATGTTAAGTTTAATGTCATAAGTTTATCTGGTTTAATTCAATTCAGTTGTTATATTAGTTTTGTTTTGATGCTATTTTATCCAATCGTATAATACTTTGAATCATTGCTCTGACGGTATGATAGTTAATCTTCCACGAATGTCCCATATGGGTCCAGATCGGATCACCCCGACGCGAAAGTAATGGATACCACTCTCCTATCCCTTTATTGACCACTTTATCCAGCACAAAACGGTGAACATTTTCGTAGGCTTTAGAAAATTTCTCGTCCTCAAAAAGAATGACACCATCGAGTAAACCAATCAGCGCCTCAGCCTGTTGCCAAAATTCTTTCTCCTTATCGTAAACGCCTCCGGAGTGAGGACCTTCAACAAATACTCCCCCGAATTCCCAGTCGATTCCATTATCAACGGTATGGTCATAGATAATCCGGAATAACTCCAGATATGGTTTAGTATCTAACTTCAGGATTTTGAGTGCGTGTAGCAGGAGATGACCAAACTCGGCATTATGGCCATAGCAGGTGTTGTCCGTTGCATTTCCTTTTTGACCTTCCTCTGAAAACCGATCCCATCCCCAGATAATATCGAACTTGATCTGAGGTGCAACAGTCCAATCCTTAAAAAACTGGGGAATGCCTGTTTTATATACAGGATGGATAATCCGATTGATTAACAGGTCGATATCCTCAAGCAATTTACGACGGTGAACATCTTTTCCGGTATATTCGTAAAGTGTGGTATAAGCTTCCATCAGGTGCATATGGACATCCAATGTTTTACGGTCGCCGCCCTGGCTGCCTGGTCCGCAGAGGATCCAGTCGCGATGGAACATCTCCCAGTAACCACCGTACATTGTGTCAGCGCAATATTTCTGGAGCAGGTCAAATACCTTTTCGGCATATTCTATTCCGCGCAGGTCACCTGTCGCAAGCGTATATTCACTCAGCGAGTAGATAGCAAAACTATGTCCGTAGATAATTTTCTGATCGATCTTCACGTTTCCTTTCCGGTCCATCATCCAATAAAAACCGCCATTTTCTGCATCCCACATTTTGTCAATCAGAAAATCAGCGCCATGTTTGGCTAAAGCGATATATTCACCGTTACCATAACCGGCACGATGGGCTGAAGAAATAGTATAAAGGCAGCGGGTCTGGGCAATAAGTGATTTTTCATCTTCACCGGTATCCTTGCCGTCTTTATCGAAATGAGTGAGATATCCACCGTTTACTTGGTCTTTCATTCTGGTAGTCCAGAATGGCAGCAGTTCGGTAACCAGATGGTTTTCGGCCTCTTTCTTTAAGTCAAGAATTTCGTTTTTGTTCATATATTTCGTTTTTAGTTTTACTGTTCAGTCTTAATAAAGGCGCAAGGTAGTAGAAAATGGGCAATCTGTCAATGGTTAATTATGAATTGAAAATTAAGAGTGTTCAAAACATCTATTATACTATTAAAAGTTCTTTGAAATTTTGA
>JBAXOA010000158.1:0-8401 GCA_037133495.1 Mariniphaga sp.
GTGTGGCTGTCTGTCCGACCGGAGCCCTGACCGAAAAAGACAATACCGGCGCCGTTATCAGGGCATTAAGCGATCCGGCCAAGACTGTCATCGTGCAGACTGCACCTGCTGTACGGGCTGCCCTCGGCGAGGAATTCGGCGCAGAACCAGGCACGCTGGTGACCGGCAAAATGGCCGCAGCCTTGCGCCGACTGGGCTTCGACTACGTCTTTGATACCGATTTTGCCGCCGATCTGACCATTCTGGAAGAAGGAACAGAGCTGCTGAAAAGGCTCGGCGCATTTCTGGGTGGCGACAAAGATGTCAAACTGCCGATGCTCACTTCCTGTTGCCCTGCATGGGTGAAATTCTTCGAGCACCAGTTTCCTGATCTGATCGGTATCCCTTCTACGGCAAGATCCCCGCAACAGATGTTCGGAGCCATTGCCAAGACCTACTTTGCAGATAAAATCGGCGTCAACCGCAAAGACCTGGTGGTAGTTTCCATCATGCCGTGTGTTGCTAAAAAATACGAATGCAGCCGAGAAGAGTTCTCTGTTAATGGCAACCCGGATGTCGACTTTGCCCTCACAACCCGTGAGCTTGCGCAGCTGATCAACCTGGCAAATATCGATTTCACAACCTTGCCCGACGAAGATTTCGACAAACCTCTTGGCGAATCATCAGGCGCTGCGGTCATCTTCGGCACAACCGGTGGGGTCATCGAAGCTGCTGTACGCACTGCCTATGAAGTATTCACCGGAAAGCAACTTGAACGGATAGATTTCATGGAACTAAGAGGAATGGATGGGTTAAGACATGCCACCATCGATTTCGACGGCCTTCCGATCCATATCGGTATTGCCCACGGGCTTGGAAACGCGCGCAAGCTGCTCGAAGATATCCAACAAGGAATCAGCCAGTTCCATGCCATCGAAATTATGTCATGTCCGGGCGGATGCATCGGCGGTGGCGGACAGCCATACCACCACGGAGATGCAGGGATTCTGAAGAAAAGACAGTTGGCCCTCTACCGCGAAGACGCTGATAAACCAGTCCGCAAGTCACACGAGAATCCCTACATCACCAAATTGTATGAAGAATTTCTCGGTGCTCCGATGAGCGAAAAATCGCACCATCACCTTCATACCATATATTTCGACAGAAGTAAAAATTGAAAAAAGCTCAGCTATGCCAAAAATAAAATTATCACAGAAGACCATTGAAATAGTAAAGGAAATCTGCGTTTCTTTCGATAATATCGAAGGAGAGCTGATCAATGTTTTGCATGAGGTCCAGCACAAACTGGGCTATCTTCCAGCAGAGATACAGGAACTTATCGCCAAAGAGCTGAATATGTCTGTTGCCAAAGTCTATGGAGTGGTTACTTTTTACTCCTTCTTCAACATGCTGCCACAGGGCGAATTCCCGATCTCGGTATGCATGGGAACCGCTTGCTACGTGAGGGGCGCAGAGCAGATTCTGCATGAAATAAAACGACAGCTAAACATCGAGGTCGGCCAGTCCACTCCTGACGGGAATTTTTCCCTCAACTGCCTGCGCTGTGTGGGTGCCTGCGGACTTGCCCCTGTGGTGATGGTAGGTGAGAAAGTCTACGGACGCGTTGCTCCCCAGCAGATCAGGAAAATCATTGCCGAATATCAGGATAGCAACGTAAAAGCAGAGAAGCACGAGATTTAGTAATCTGATAGAATGAAGTAAATTACTGTTGAAACAGTGAAAAGGCATCAACAGAATTTAAGGTGGATTTCTAATCGCCTTAGGAGCTAAGATTGCATTTTCATTCATTATTTAGCTGTATTCAGATCAGACTCACCCCACGCCCACTTATTGCTTTATTTACAGGTAATTATCTATTTAACAACGATTAATTAGACCTGTTCTTTAGTAATGCCCTTACTGATTAACTGAGCCGTTTTTTTAAGTTCCAGGAAGATTTTTTCTTGCGCGTTATATGTGAATCTGACTTCCGGAAGATAAACACCCAAACTGGCGATCACTTCATTGTCTTTATATATTGGCACCCCGATTCCAACAATATGTTTTCCATCAAAATGGATTGCCAATTGTTCATCTTTAATTTTTTCCAGCTCCATTATTAGGTCAGCTTCATTTCTAACTTCCGGCCACATTTCTTTAGGCAACCCATATCTTTGTATAAAATTATCCCTGTCTGCGGGTTTCAGGAATGCTAAAATTATTCTGCCAGTTGATGTCAAATAAACATTTTTTTCTACACCACTGGTAATAACCTGTAATTCCTGAGTACTCAATTCCTTATGCAAAGTAATTCTCATATTTTCTTTTCTTACTGCCAGAATACAACTTTCGTTTAGTTTATCCCGAAGTGAAATCATTGGTTCAACAGCGAACCGTAATAGCTCCTTTTTATGGGAATAATTACCAGTAAGATAGTAAGATTTTGAGCCTAATTTATACCCCCGTTTTTTTCCCGATTGCTTGAGATATTCCCTGGTAACCAATGTCTTAATGATATTTGCGCAAGTACCATGATTAAGCCCCAGACTATCTGCAATTTCACCTAATCCAAATTCTTTATTCCGTTCTCTGGAAACTAATTCTAAAATGTCTAATGCTCTGTGAATTACTTGTATCATAACGAAAACCAATAATTAAATGTAAATTTACCTTGAGGTGTGACAACAAATTTAATAATCATATTCAATATTGTAAAATATGAAAAGAAGTATTTATTTATAGAATATTCATACAGGCGATTCTTGTTTTATTCGATCTTTTTTATAAAAAACCAGTATCGCCACCAAAATACATAAAGCTGAGAAAACATAAACAACAGAGAGAAATGCAAGTCCATTCGACAAGCCAAAACCAGGCTTCAGAACTCCCAGAATGAAAGGGGAAATCGATCCGATAATAAATGCAAAAGTAAGCATAAATCCTGTAGCCGCTGAGCGGAAGGGAGCTTCAACAACGTCGTAGAGAGCGGCAAAAATATTTGAATCGTATATCCCACGACAAAGGCCAAAAATGGCCAGAGCAATATACATAATCAAGATGGAGTCGCTTTTACTCATTAAATAGATAAATGGTGCCCCAATAAATAATCCAGCCATTTGAACCAGTCCTCTAATACCTGTTATTTTATGTGCCAGTTTATCTGCAATCCTGGCACCAACTAACACACCAATAAATGCTGCTGTGTGGTGGTAAAAAGTTGCATCAAAGCCTGCTCGTGCTAACGTAAAATGATATTTTTCAACCAGAAAGGTCGGCATCCATGTTATGAATCCAACACCTACAAAGTTCATCCCGGCAAAGGCTAAGGTTAACAATAGTGCAGTCGGTTTTTTGAAAAATACGGACAGCACCTCTTTTATGCTTTTTCTCGATTCATGCGTGTTGCTGCTATTTTGTAATACCAGTGTATCTTTCATCCTGAAATAAAGAATTACTGCAAGCAGTAGTCCAAATCCGCCAAAAACAAAAAATGCAGTTCGCCAGCCAAATAAATCAGCAATAAAACCAGTAAGATAACCACTGCAAATAATTCCCACGTATAGCGCTGTTTGATGGATTGACAAAGCCGTCGCTCTTGTCTTTTTATGTTGTTCACTAATGATGGCATTCGCTGATGGTGAATAAAATGCTTCACCTCCACCGGTTGCAACACTCCTTAACAATATTAATTGCAACAGTGTGTAGCTCAATCCAGTGAATAAAGTGGCGCTGCTCCAGATCAGCAAACTTATTATGATGATATATTTTTTATTATATCTGTCTCCAAGCATTCCCGCAATGGGTACCAGTAATCCATAAACTAGTATCAATAGTGTCGCAATAAGTCCCATGCTTGCATCAGTAAGACCCAAATCATCCCGTATAGAGGGGAGTACAACATTAAAAACCTGACGGTCTGCCTGATTAAAGAAGAATGCCAGCCAAAGCAACAAAATCAATTCCCACTTGTAAGGAAAAACCCTTTTTGTTTTGAAATATTTCACTAATGTTTGAATTTTATAAAGATTGATCGTGCAAATCTACATTTTATAATGTAAAAACAAATAGATCACAAACAACTGATCCACCAAAGGAATTAATTTAGTCTATTTTGAATAAATATTGATAAATACCAATGCAATATAACACATTAAAATACAGGCATTTAATAAATTACTAATCTTCAGTTTTGATGATTATATTTTATAATATAAAAATATGTTATACAACATTTTACAATAGTGATGTTTTTGTTGTCATTTTCACTTACTTTGTGGAATAAAGAGAAATACAAATAATCAAGTTTCCGATTTGTATTTAAGTTTTAATTCTCCCGGAAATTAATGTAATACTATAAAATAAACTACAAGATTATGAGCGTTAAAGAAACAGGAGTAAGTTACTATGGGATTAGCTATCCCGAGCATGCAGAAAAGGATTTCAAAGAGATGATAGATCATAATTGCAATGCTGTGATATTGGCTCTGTCAGAATTTGATATTGATTTTTGGTTTCCGAATATTGTAAAGATTGCAAAAGTTGGCAAAGATCTTGGGCTGAAGGTCTATCTTGATACCTGGGGTATCGGCAAATGGTTTGGCGGTGAGCCTCCGAGTCTGTTTTTAACCAACAATCCCGGGAACAGACAGGTATCGGCGGTTACAAACGAACCTTTACCACATGTTTGTTTTAACACAAAAGCATTTCAGGAGTATTTTTATAAAATTTGTGAGAAACTGGCTACAGAAGTTGATGCAGATGGATTCTTCTGGGATGAACCACATTATGCACTACCTAAAAGCTATGCTTCTATCACTGGCGGTGCTGGCGACGACTGGTCTTGCCGTTGCCCAAATTGTCAGCGGAAATTTGAACAGGAATATGGTTATGAAATGCCACGCTTACTCACAAAAGAAGTGGTTTCATTCAGGGAAAATAGTGCGCTGGAAATTTTGGATATCGCTTCACGTAAAATTAAGGCTATTCGACCTGACAGTAAAATCACCTGTTGTGTACATGCCACCATCAATAGCTATTACGTAAAAGAAAACAGAGGCTATGATGATTGGGATAAGGTTTGTAAAGTAGATGCATTTGATGTATTCAGTACAACAATTATAAGTTATAAACTTCCCCGTAGCTTCTTTAAATCAATTACGCAACAGACCATAGATGTAGCAAAAAAATACGGCAAAGGTTCTCAGCGCTGGCTCATGGGCTATTACCAGGAACCGGAGAAAATGGAAGAGATCAAAGAAATCGTGCATCTGTATGCAAACATGGGCGTTGAAAGTCTTTTTGCATGGACATACAGAGGAGGTGATGGTACTGTTTTAGGACCGCCAAGAGCGCTTGAAATGTGGGATACACTGGGTCAGGCATATGGAGAAGTATTGGACAAAGAATTTATAATTAAGAAAAAATAGGAGGCGCAAAAATGGAAAATAACGATTTAGGTTATTTGAATCAGGTTATTAACCTGTTAAAAAAAGTTGAAACCGAACAATCTGAAAACATCGCTAAAGCTGCTGATTTAATGGTCGAAGCAATTAAAAATGACCAATTAATTCATGTGTACGGAGGAGGCGGTCACACTACCCTTGTAATGGGAGAAATGTTTTTTCGTGCAGGAGGTTTGTCCAACATTAACCCGATAATGGAAACAGGACTCTCAGTATTTAATCAAGCTTTAAAGTACCTGGAATTGGAAAGAACCGTGAATTATGGCAGAAGCATAGTTAAATACTACAATATTCAGAAAGATGAAGTTTTGATCATCTTCCATAATATTGGTATTAATGCAGCTACAATTGATGCCGCAATGGAGGCGAAGGAAAGTGGAGCCAAAATCATTGCGGTCAGTTCATCTTATTGGCAAAATGAAATGCCGGCTGAACATTTTATCCGTCACCCGAATAAAATGAATCTATTTGATCTGGCAGATGTCTGTATTGATGATTACAATCCGGTTGGAGACGCAGTTGTAGAAGTTGAAGGGCTTGACACACCTATTGCACCCATTTCAAATATCATTGATTTTTATATTGCTCATCGCTTAGAGATTGCAACTGTGAAGAAATGTATTGATAAAGGAATAATACCTCCAATATGGTCGAGTGCCAATGCTCCGGGAGGAGATGAAATAAATGCAAAGTATATTAAGAAATATTTCCCAAGAGTCAAAAGCCTCTGACAATTAAATAATTAAAAAGAATGATAGTAGAGAACGTGAATACAGATATTGAGAAGGCATTGACAATGTTGCTTGAAAAATATAGCATCAAGCCAGAACAATCTTTTCATTTATTTAAAAACGGAAATGTTGATTCCCTTGAATTATTACCCGGATATAATTTTGAAGATCGAAACCTCGGGAAATATCAAGTACCGCTGCTCGCCTGGAGGTTCAAACGCAAATTTGTTGAATTAAAAAAGATAGTAGCGGATAATATTATTGAGAATGTATGCTTATTCAGATTTTGCTGCATGGGCAGCAAGGATAAATGGACATTGTCCGCACTCTTATACCGTGAAATGGACTTGTTTGAGTTTATTGGAAATGGCAAAATCAGCTCTGTACAAGCAGTTATAAGCGACGACCAGGTAGGTAATGTAATCTTACGATTGGATAACAATACCCTTTGCAGCATTGAAGTAGGAGTTCAGATGCCTGCTGACAGCCCTTTGGTGGAAAGACATGAGATCATTGCTCAGAGAGGAGTCACCAGCGATTTAGTTGTAGATACACAAATTCCTCAGAGTTCAATTTACAGTTTTACCGAAAAAGGAGAGAGGCGGTTTACAGACGTTGACAATGAACTTTTTGGAATGGATGATTTACAAGTAGACCACATCCGTTCCGCATTCCATCTGTTGAAAAATCCGGATTTATTGGCACAATGGAAGCAACAGCACAATCACCTTTGTACATTGATAGAAGTGGTTTTTGAATCGAACAGTAAACGCAAAAGAATAATTTTAAATTAGTGGAGGAATAATATGAAACCTGTAAAAATTGCAATATTGTCGCTTACGCATGGGCATACCCGAAAATACTATCAAACTTTAAACGATAATCCAAAGTTGATATGGTTGGCTGTTTATGCCGAAACAGAAAAAGTGAGGGACAACTTCTTGGCTTGGGGTTATGATATTCCCTGCTATATGGATGAAAAAGAAATGTTTGAGAAACATCCTGATATTGAAGCGGTTGTAATGGCTTCGGCAAACAACAAACACATCGGACAATTCAGAGAGTGTGCTAAACGTGGTATCCACATTCTAAGCATGAAAGTTCCAACCTTTGACATGGAAGAGTATACCGAGATTGTAGAACTAGTTGAAAAAGCAGGTATCGTTTGCCAAATTGAGCTGGAGTTACATTATAATCCGGTGGTTGCAAGAATGAAAGATCTTGTAGCCAAAAATGCGCTTGGAAAAATAGCTGCCATAAACGCAACAAATATCACCCTCTCTCCGGTATGGGCATTCCCCTGGCAAGGCGTACCTGAGGAAAGTTACGGGAAACGCGTTCAACTTAGTCCGGGCGATAACCGTTTCAGGGGTGGAGCCCTTTGCGACCATCCACATGTATTTGACATGATTCGTTGGCTGACAAACAGCGATTTTGATTATGTTTACGCAGAAGTGGGTCCGAATATCCGACGGGATATTGTAGTTGAAGACACGCTGCTTATTAACGGCAAAATGAAAAACGGAGTTAGTTTTTTGTTTGATACTTCTTGGTCACGACTCGAAGAACGGTTGGAGGTTCCTGCCCCCGGGTGGGAAATTTATCCTAAACGCATGGAAGTGAATGTCACTATCAGCGGAGAAAAAGGTGTTGTGCTGGTTGATTGTTTTGGACCCAATGTCTATCATAATGGCATACCGAATGATCGATACACCGTTCAATATACCTATTTTGACGAGTGGATTGGACTGATGGATGAATTTGTGGATTGCATCCGAAATAAAAATACTCCCAAAATTAACCTGATCTGGCATCGTAAAACTATTGAGACCATTAATGCCTGTTATGAAAGTATAGAATCTGGCGAAATAATATACTTATAACATCTAAATCACTTAGTGCTAATTTTATATTGCCATCGATTTTAAAGAATATAATTCTGGATTATTATGCAGTATATTTTGAGTAGTGAAATATTAGTTCAAGAAAAAGAGAAAACCGAAATGTTTCAGTAATGTTTCAGTAGTAAAACAAAAAACTCCGATAAAACCTTGTATTTCAAAGGATTATCGAAGCTAATAAGTACCCGGGGCGGGACTTGAACCCGCACGACCGTAATGGCCATTGGATTTTAAGTCCAACGTGTCTACCATTCCACCACCTGGGCATTACTATGAGCGGGAAACGAGACTCGGACTCGCGACCCCGACCTTGGCAAGGTCGTGCTCT
>JBAXOA010000159.1:0-8380 GCA_037133495.1 Mariniphaga sp.
TCGAACCAGAAACCTACAGCTTAGAAGGCTGTTGCTCTATCCAATTGAGCTATTGCTTATAAATCAGTTGATTACAATAGTTTAAATGCTGTATTTCTTTTCTCTGGTTTACGATCTGGTTTACTTTAAAAAAACCAAGATTGAGTTAATAATGTAGTTATTTAATGATATTTTGATTAATGTTCGCTCTTTGGTTTTGTGTTTTGCTAAAGAACTTTCATCGGTAAACTTATTCAAAATTTTAATTTATTAGTTCTGAATTTGACAACTTTATTTAATAATCACTCTAATTCCTTTAATGCGAAAATTACTGCATATTTTCAAGTTGCCATATTTATGATTTATTAAAAGTTCGAGATGTAGATTCATTATCGTCGAAATATATTCTATTTATATGCTATTCAATACTTTCAATTCTTTTTCTTATGTAATTATCACACCTCTCATTTCCTTGGAATTTATCTATTATAAATTTAAGTTTTTCTTTAATAGGAAGTTTTTTGAATTCATCGAAGTGATGTAAACATAGTCTTATAGTCCTATGTAAACCTTCTTCATAGTACAAACTTGCCCCATTTTCATCTAATTGTTCATCTGAAATTCCAAGAGTCTTTAAATATTCAATTTCAAAGGATATTGCCTCTTGCAATGCACTAAATTCATTTTCATCATCATAATCATCTTCACCATTTTCATATAAAAAATATTCATGGAAATCGTCCACTCCAAATTGTGCAATGAGAATTAAATCAATAGAATATGCATAATTTTTTCCTGCAACAAATTCTTCAGGAGAAGCATACGAAAGATTGAAAAATTCCTTTGAAATACCTTCTAATATGAACTTAATTTGTCTGTTACCATAATAATCAAGAGCATTTTTTCTTGCAAGAATAATATTTGGTTCATTAAAATCTTCATCCCAATGAAAATGCTTTATTTTATCTGGATCTTTATCTATTCCCACTACGGATTCAGAAACCCTATAAAAACAACTTATTGGAATTTTGTTAAGTACAAATTCCGCTGCATCATCCATTTCCATAACAACAATTTTATTAAAGGTTATACAATTACTCTTCTTTAGTCCTTAGTAAATATTAAATTATTCATATAAAACCTTTTTATTAAATGTTAATATTCTGATTCTTTACGTTCAACTTAATCATTATTTCCCTGAAACTCTCCAACCCTGCTTCCAGATTCTCAATGATGTCTTCTGCTATGGTCTCTGGATCAGGGAGATTGTCCAGATCAGCCAACGATTTATCCTTTAACCATGTGATGTCCAAACTTGTTTTGTCTCTGCTGATAATCTCCTCATAGGTGAATTTTCTCCAGTTACCTTCAGGATTGGTTTCTGTATTAAAGGTTTCTTTCCTTTTGAATCTGTTGGAAGGATTGTAGCAGGTGATGAAATCAGACAGGTCATCGAGTTTAAGGGGATTTTTCTTTAATGTGTGATGAATGTTTGTCCTGTAATCGTACACCCATATTTCTTTAGTCCAGGGAGCTTTGCTCGCAGGTTTATTATCAAAGAATATCACATTTGCTTTCACTCCCTGGGCATAAAATATCCCTGTAGGAAGTCTTAAAATGGTATGCAGATCAGTTGTTTCCAGTAACTTTTTCCTGACTGTTTCACCAGCTCCACCCTCAAACAACACATTATCTGGTACAACTACTGCTGCAAGACCAGTTGTTTTGAGCATTGACCTGATATGCTGTACAAAATTCAACTGTTTATTGCTGGTGGTTGCCCAGAAATCCTGTCTGTTGTAGGTGAGATCATCTTTTTCCTGTTCACCTTCATCATTGGTAAATGTCTGACTGCTCTTCTTACCAAAAGGAGGATTGGCTAATACATAATCATAGGTGATGGGTGAAGCTGCAATTAAAGCATCAGCAGGAGAGATGAAGTTATCACTGTCAATATCACCTATGTTGTGAAGGAACATGTTCATCAGAGCCAGCCTTCGTGTTCCTGCTACAATTTCATTCCCATAAAATGTCTCCAGCTTGATGAATTTGTTCTGGTCTTTATCCAGTTTGTTATTGGTTACCAGATAATCGTATGCTGCCAAAAAGAATCCTCCTGTACCACAGGCAGGATCAGCAATGGTTTTCATTGGTTGTGGCTGAATACATTCCACCATAGCCCTGATAAGTGGTCTTGGAGTGAAATACTGCCCTGCACCACTTTTAACATCCTGTGCATTCTGTTCCAACAGCTTTTCATAAATATCACCTTTCACATCAGCACCCATAACCAGCCACTGTTCACTGTCAATCATATCAATGATCTTAGCCAGCATTGCAGGATCCTGAATTTTGTTTTGACTCTTGGTGAATATTTGTCCCAGGATTCCTTTCTGTGTGCTTAATTCCCTCAAGAGAACAGAATAATGCAATTCTAGCTCTCCTCCTTTTATAGCTGTCAGGCTTTCCCAGTTGTATTCTTTTGGGATGTTCAGTTGCCTGTTGTAGGGTGGTTTGCTGTATTCATCTGCCATTTTTAAAAACAGCAAATAGGTGAGTTGTTCCAGGTAATCACCATAACCCACTCCTACATCACGCAGGGGATTACAGAAACTCCATACTTTTGAAACTATTGATGATGTGTTGTTATTCATTGAATTACATGGATTTTATTTTGTTTCTGAAGAATTCATCAAATTTCTCAAGTGTGTCCTTAAGCCATTCGTGCTGACTTTTCCATTGAGCTTTATTTTTAATGTCATAATCTTTTTTAAGATATACGCTTGAAACCCTCTTGTCAGGCATTTCTTCCCAACCTAGCTTTTCATCAATTTCAACATACGATTCAGCTTCATATTTTTCCTTTAATAACCTGAAATTATTTTTTGAGTTTGAACCGTCAATCAAAAATTCAACTCTCAAAAAATTGTCACGCACACTAACAGTTGCAGCAATATAAAAATTAGCTTTTCCTGTGGCAAAATTTGTCCAATGTTGAGGCTGAGGTTTCTGACCTTTCAGTGATGTTTTGACAGACTCTAAATAAGCCTTAAATTGAGTCCAATATTCCAAGTTAATTTCCTTTGTTTTTGTAAGTCCCTGATTTGATGATGCTGATGATTTAACTGATTTAGCCCAATCATTTGGTTTACTGATAATCTGGAAAAGGGGAGCTGGTAAGCTATCTCCAATCTTATAAACCTCAATTTCGATTCCAAAGAAATTAAATTTCTCATCTGTTATGCGATTTAGCCAGTCTATGGCTGCCCGATGCTCTTCTGTAAACTGTTTAGCAATCCAAATTATAGTGACAGCATCTAGACCTGCAGCATATGTCAACAATTGACCAAGATGGGTATGATCAGTTTTTTCCAATTGGTTTTCTATCAACACAAAATGGTCATCTAATGTATTTTTGCATATTATGTCTGCCCTGAAAGGTCCAACATTTTTTTCCTGCTCGATAAACTCCAATTCTATTCCTATTGAATCACCCAAAAGTTTAATATTCTCCTCTTTGGAGAGCCAGGGTGTAAATGCAGATGCTTCTCCAACCCAAAGTTTTCTGAGATCAACCTTTTCAAGCTTACCTATTTCCATAATCTGATCATTTATTATTAATCATTATGATAGTAAAAAGTCTGTATTTTATTGATAATCATATTAATTTACCTTCAAATGCCTTTTTCAAAATACTCTGCCTTAATGACTCTGCCTGCAATAAACTCTGGCTGATTGTCTCTTCTATTTTATCACAAACAGTAAGTTTGCTTTCTAATTCATCAACAATGAGTTGCTGTTCAGCAAGCGGTGGAAAAGGAAATACAAAACTTTTAATTGAAGCAATTCCAACATTTGCCTGTGTGGTTTCTACAGTATATTTCCTAATCTCTTCAGTGATCTTTGGTGACAATGTGTATAGGTAAACATACTTCGATATTACTAATTTTTGATTTGGTTTTACAACTGCACAGGAGTACGAAACCAGAAATTCTTTATCAAAATCAACCAGAATATTCTTGCCAATTGTACCATATCTTGGGAATATAATATCACCCCTTTCTGGTCTAATTTTTCTTGCAAGATTTAAATAATCTTCTTCTGATATGTATTTTGCATTATCAAATGAGATTTTTAAGGTGTCAGTGAAATCCTTGGTTGATACATAAGGATAACCAGATGAAAGTTGCTTTGGCATCTTGTGGTCAATATCTCCAATCTTTTTACAAACATCCTCCAACTTCACCCATTTCCACCCTTTAGGTAATTCACCATCGTTCACATTTTGGTTGGTGAGTTTTCCTTCAAAAGCCCATTTCAATAAACTTTGCCTATATATCTTTAACTGCTGTTGTGCAATTTGAAGTTGCTGTTTTCCATTATCTAAATCACTCAGAAGTTCTTCAATCTTGGATACAATGGCTTGTTGCTCTGAAAGAGGAGGTAACAAAATTTCAGTTTCTTCAAATATTCCTTTTGTTACATGAACCATTCCTGAACCATGTGCTTTTGAATACAATTCAGCGGTGACCTTTTCAAGAGCGTAGAATAGAAATTTCTTGTGGCATATATCCTTTGGAACCACTTTGAAAATGTGTTGATTTAGCCATGCTGTGTTACCATTCCAGATATAAACTCCCAAAGATGCGGACCAAGCATAAAGTAGGTCTCCTTTATCAATCTTATATTTGTCCTCAAACTCCCGATTTGTATAATTATATATTGCATCAGCTTTATTCAGGTTTTGAATTCTTATTATTGGACTCCCTGTTGGCTCCCATTCAGTCGGTTTAAATGCTCGTCCATTAAGGTAATCTGCAACTTCTCCTAATGTTTTTAATTGCCAATGCTTTGGTATATTATTTACCTCACTCATTCATAAACGTTGTTAAAGTCATAATCAAATCTGAAAATTAGGTGGTTACCAGTCTAAAATAAAAATATTTTTGCATTGTATTGAAAAAAATACTACTTTTGAACCTGTAAGTCTGCTTTGCACGAATGTCGACTCCATGTCGTTTCAAGGGTTAACCCAAGATTAGTGCAAAGGTGGGCTTTTTTTATTGCCTGCTGTTAGTGGATTCTTTGGTCCATAGTAGTTTTTAAATCCCTGATATTTCTCCTTGTCATGAAGGTCGATTACCAACGATACTTTATCTTTTAAAAAATCGTAAAATCGTGTTTCTCCACGTTCAAAGACTCTTTGCACAGCCCAGCAAAAATAATCTGCAACATTTAAAAGTGGCTCTGCTGTTGGATAGGTGATATTAAAAACAACATTGGTTGTAATTTCCATTTCACTATTAGTGCTGACATGTCGTTGTTTGGCTTTTGCCAGTGCAAGTTCCAAATTGTGGTTCTTTGTGCTTTTGCCTCTGGCTGATATATGCAATACGAGTTTTTCCTCTTTTTGAGTGAGCTTATTTTTCAGTAAATGCGATAGCATATCAGCATAAAAATACTCTTCCTTACCTTTATATTTAGTTTCAAATAAGACTAATGCCTTGGTGGCAACCACAGCTTCAAAACTGCAATCTATGGTTTTTATAAAATCAAAAAACTTTTTACGAACTTCAGGCAAGTCATCAGTGGCATGTAAATAATAACCAGAACCTTTGACTTTCTTTTGAATACTGGGAACATTAAAATAAGGATCGTTTATGATGGAGTTTTGCAATTCAATTATTTTTTTCCTCAAAAGTTCGATTGGCTCTTTGAACTTTACCATTCCAATGATAAAACAATAGGATACACCCTGCTTGCCAATAACATCAGTTTTTCCCTTGCCATAAACTGTGGTATCGCCAGCTTCATCCAAAAATCGATGTAAAGCTAATTTGTTCTTTTGCTCAATCATTATGCTGCCAATACTTCATTTAATTCATTAATAATCTCCTCTGTCTCCTGACCAAACAGCTGCCACATTTTACCCAATCCACCCTGAGCATTAAAGGGATTGTAATCAAAATCATCCTTTTCAATATGGAAACTACTGATTACATAGTCTTTAATCATTCTAAGCCATTGCATCTGCTCTTCGTTGAACTTAATAGCTGCTCCTGCCTGCTTCTTAAATACCCAATCCTGAAAATTCTTGTCCACTGTTTTATCGTAAGCTGTCAGGGTGATATCCAGACCACTCACTTTGCGAATCAGTGAAACAATGGCTGTCAATTCATTTTTTGGTGATCCATTACAGGTTTCCAGGGCTTCATACGCGCTCCAAACAGATAATGGAGCAAGCGAAGGTTTATCACTTTGCAGTTTTTCAAGTACATCCTTTATCATAGTATAGGTGAGCTCTCGTCTTCTGAAAGGCTGGTTGTAAAATATCTGCAATGCTGTCAGCTCATCCTTGTGCTCGTTCATCCATTCTGAAAATGCAACAATCAGCTCATTTGCCTTACCCTTGTTCTCCTGATCCCAGCCAATATTAATCACTTCATCAGGATTAGCCAAATCAATACGCTGTTCATGGGCTTTACGCACATTCTCAATGTATTCGTTCAATTCACCATTAAACACCCTGGAGGCTTCATCTTGAATTTTATCCAATTCTGTTTTAATGGCTGATTCTATTTCCAGAGGTGAAGCACCTGATTTTTCATTGGTAATTCGTGATTCAACATCCTCAATTACATCAGGATTATAAGCATTCAACAGCTCTTTCACCACCTGTGACACACTTTTACCATCTGCTTTTTCAGCAAATTTCAGTTTCTCTTTTTGGGTGATCTGTTTATCGAGTCTGGTTAAGCGATTAGCCAGTGATGTAAACAGCTCTTCATCCCTTGCCCCAACAGCAATTGCCTGTAGCAACTCTTTTAATGGTATTCCTGGCTTCTTTTCCAATGGTCTGCTGTCTGTCTTCAGACTTCTTGTAACACCAATGGCATCAATAATTACAAAATGGTCTTTGGTGGTCTTGGCTGTAGGGGTAACTTTTCTAAGGCTGTCAAGGTTGATGGTTCTGGTCCCTCTCCCTTTCATCTGCTCAAAGTAATTCTTGCTTTTCACATCTCGCATAAAGACCAGACACTCCAAAGGTTTTACATCTGTTCCTGTGGCAATCATATCCACTGTAACTGCAATTCTGGGGTGGTAATCATTCCTGAACTGTGAAAGGGTGGTTTTAGGGTCTTCTCCCTTTTCAGTGATGTTATCCTCAGAATCCCTTCTGTCCTTATCTGAATTGTAGGTGATTTTTTTGCAGAACTTGTTTTCTTCGCCAAACTCTTCCCTTACAATCCTGATAATATCATCAGCATGACTATCGGTTTTAGCAAAGATTAAAGTTTTAGGAACCTCAAAGGTTCCATTCTGATCAATCCTCTCCTTGAATATATTGGGTAAGTGCTCTTTAAAGGTTCTGATGATGGTTCTGATCTGATTGGGGTTCACTACATCCTTATCCAGCTGCTGTGATGAATAATTTTCATCCTCATCCTGCAATTCCATCCTTTTTTTCCTGCTCAGTCGTTCCCTGTGCTCAATATATTCACCCTGCCAGAGTGTACCACCCTGCTGTGTCACCTTGGTATCAATAATAAAAACATCATATCCCACATTTACACCATCAGCAACAGCCATTTCATGAGAATATTCACTTACCATGTTCTGATCAAAATAGCCAATGGTTCTTTTGTCAGGAGTGGCAGTTAAACCAATCTCAAAAGCATCGTAATATTCCAGCACCTGTTTCCAAAGATTGTAAATGCTTCGGTGACATTCATCAATCACAATAAAGTCAAAAAACTCAATTGGCATTTTGGGGTCATATTCAACAGGGGGAATTTCTTTAGGCTGATACTTACGCTCATTGGGGTTTTCTTCCTCCAGTTGCTCATCCAATTCTGTCCCTTTTAGGATGGCATACAGACGCTGTATTGTGCTGATGCACACTTGGCTGTCTGTGGCAATATAGCTTGATTTAAGCCTCTGAACACTGTACAGTTCAGTGAATTTTCTATTGTCATCGTTAGGCACAAATGACATGAATTCCTGCTCAGCCTGTTCTCCCAGATTTCGTGTATCAACCAGAAATAATACCCTTTTAGCCTTTGCAAATTTTAATAAGCGATAAATGGTAGTTATTGCTGTGAAGGTCTTACCTGAGCCGGTTGCCATTTGGATTAATGCTCTTGGTTTGTTCTCCTTAAAAGAAACTTCAAGATTGGTGATTGCATTTATCTGGCACTCCCTTAACCCATCAGGTTGCAATGCTGGCAGATCATGTAATCTTTTACGCAGTGATTTATCCTTTTTGAGACATTCCCTGAGGTATTCAGGTCTGTGAAAGCTAAACAGTTCTCTTGCTCGTGGTTTAGGATCTGTGAAGTCAGTAAATCTTGTTATTTCACCTGTGGAGATGTAAACGAAAGGGAGTGGATCATTGTTCAGG
>JBAXOA010000160.1:0-8341 GCA_037133495.1 Mariniphaga sp.
GTAGATTTGAGCTACCAACAAAAAATGATCAGACAGAGTTCAGATTACACTCCCCCTTTTCCCTCTTCGCTCTCAGCCCACAATCTTCCGCCATGTTTTTCAACGAAATCTTTACAGATGAATAATCCCAGACCTGTACTTGGTTCACCCTCGGTTCCTTTTTGACTTATGTTGGCATCAAGTTGGAAAAGTTTGTCAAGTATATCTTTTCCCATCCCTATTCCTGTATCCTTAATCGATATTTCGACCATATTACCTGGAGCTATTCTGGTTGTGATCATCACTTTGCCTTCTTTTTGCGTAAATTTAACTGCATTGAAAACCAAATTGCGCACCACGCTTTCGAACATACGCTTATCGGCAGTAGCGGTCAGGTTGTCGGGGATGGCACAGCTTATTTCAATCATTTTCTTTTCGGCTGTGTCACGAATCAAGTCTGCAATTTCTGCAATCGCTTCCGGTAAAAGGATCGGTACAGGGTCAAACCTAATTAAGCCCCGCTGCATCTGCGACCACTCCAGCAGGTTTTCGAGCAGGCTGTAGAGTTTATTCGCCGATGTTCTCATATTTATAGCTAGCCGTTGTATTTTTTCTAACGGGTAAGTAAGAAGGAGTTCGGGCTTCTCTGGGGTGAAGCCAAGCAGCGTCTGAAACGGGCTGCGCAGGTCGTGTGCAATAATCGAAAAAAGCATGTCCTTTTCGGCATTGAGTTTTTGAAGTTCAGCATTCTTTAGTCGTATTTCTTCTTCTGCTTCTATACGGTTGGTGATATCACGATAATTAAGCAATATGCCATTGATCGAAGGGTCTTTTAAATGATTGGTAGCTGTAAGTTCAATGGGTTTGTAGCTGCCATCTTTACATTTATACCTGTAAATTAACGTTTTTACCAAAGAGGCGTCTTCAATAAGTGAATAGAACTCTTTTTGAATCCGCTGCAAGTCATCAGGATGAACTGTTAGCCAGCCATTGGTACCAATCAGATCCTCAGGTTGCCATCCAAACCATTTTGCACTATTGGGACTCTTATATTTCATTAACCCATCTGCGCCTATGACACTGATTGCTTCTGATATATTGGCTATCATCGAACTGTGCCTAGCCTCCAACTCCTGCCTTACTAATTCTATTTGCTTGCGGTCAGTAATATCAGTTACAAACTGAAGCACAGCCGTTTCACCTTCCCATTCACTTTTACTGCCATTTAGCTCAATCCAAGCAAGGCATCCATCTTTCTTTACTATTCTGAATTGATATCTCGAGTCAACCGCTTCTCCCTTTTGCCTTTTCTGGTAATTGTTTTGCACCAACTCCCTGTCCTCTGGATAGACAAAATCCATAAATGGTGTCATCATCAATTCCTTAACTGAATATCCTGTTATTTCAGCCATCTGCTGGTTAACATATCTGAAATTAACCCCTTGTATGATCAGGATGCCTTCAGGCGAGGTTTCTGCCAGAATTCGATATTGCCGCTCGCTTTCCTGAAGTTGCTTTTCCAGCACTCTTTGTTCTGTGATATCTATACTATAACCCGCCATCAGATTTTTGCTTCCGGCCATAATCGGGTATTTTATGGTATGAAAAATCCGGTCATTCATTACCTCCTCGAGTTCAAGGATTTTCCCTTCAGAAACAACTTTCCAATCATCGGCAGTCATAGAAGCGGCAAATTCAGCAGGAAACAGTTCATACATGTCCTTCCCTTCCATCTCAGAACCCGGAATTCCTATCATTTCACGAAAGTTTTCACTGGCTTTTAATACGCGGCTTTCAGTTGGGGTTACCTCCTTAATAAAGGCGAATATAGGAGAGTGGTTTAAAAACGAGGAGAGCAAAACATTCGCTTTTTGCAACTCATCTTCTGCCTTTTTTCGCATAAGTACATCCCCGATATGTGTGGCTATTCCTTCGAGGTTTTCAATTAGGTCGGGAGTGAAAAAATCTTTACTTCTGCTATTGAACTGAATCAAACCAATATTTCGGTTAGTGTCTTTTATCGGAATCAGCGCCATAGACGTATAGCCATGATGAATGCAAACGTTGCGCGGATGGAGCCGGGGGTCCTCTTCCGGAGGGATACTCAAAAACGGGTATGAATGATTGGTCCAGAAACTTCCCCTTGCCGTTAAGGGTTGATTTACCGGATTTGGATTGCTTGAAATGACCAAACCACAGAAACATTCGAGGCTGATATCGCCATTTTTGCCTCTGCAAAGTCCTCCATCTTTAGATCGGCAGACCAGGGTATTTTCGGTGAGCAGAAAATCTGCTGAAAACCCATTCTGTGCGAAATAGGGGAAATCATCTCCGTCCTGAAGACGAATGCCCACCGCATCAAATCCGCATCTTATTTTTAGTCTGTCGATTAAACGTTGAACGATATCATGTAAAGCTCCGGGTTCGTTCAATATTTCAAGGACTTCATGGTGGATGTCCTTGAATAAGGTCGCCTGCTTGGAGGTGGTGATGTCAACCATGTTCAGGAGACATTGATCCTCTTTTTCGGTAACGATGCCGGTAAGATTTACAAACACAGGCTGGTTGCCGGATGAAGTCAGGGTTATTTCGCAGGATTCTTTTGCTTTACTTCTAAATGCTTTTTTGAGAAAAAGACTAAAGACCTGTTTGGTGTCGCTGGAAACAAAAAGATCAAACCGGCTGCTTGCCAGATAAGTCCGTTCTTTGCCAAGCATTTCTGCCCCGCTGATGTTTGCTCCGAGAATCGTTCCATCATAGGAAAGTGTAAAATACCCTGTCGGGGCGAAATCATATAATTCAGCGTATTTTTGGGCAGCAACTTCTGTCCGTTCTTTTGCCTGAACAAGTTCTTCGTTTAATGCTTTCAGCTCAGTCTGGTAAACATCAAGCTCATGATTGAGCCTCAATGCTTTGGCAATTTCAGTTTCTAACTCTGCTGCTCGTTTGGACTTCTCCTCATTTTGAAAGGAAAGTTCTTTGTTGGCAATCGCTAACTCTGCTGCACGTTTGGCTTTTTCATCATGCTGAAAGGTAAGTTCTTTGTTGGCAATGATTAATACTGCTGCACGTTTGGCTTTCTCCTCATTTTGAAAGGCAAGTTCTTCGTTGGCAATGATTAATTCTGCTGCACGTTTGGCTTTCTCCCTGATTTCAAAGTCAAGTTCTTCGCCGGTAACTTCGAGCAACAATTTCAGTTCAATCTGATGCACTTCCAACTCATGAAACTTTTTCAGTAAATTGGTATCCGAAGGTACATCTACATCAACTCCGGAAGAGTCAGCATCCTGCCCGTCACCTTTCAACTTATCGTTTAGCGGTTCTTCGGTCTTCTGGCGAAGAATAGCTGCATTCTTTAATTTACCCCCCCCCCGTTATTTATCATAAATATTAATACAATTAAGTAACTAAAATGAGATACTGCAAATATAATTAAAGAACCTAATTCAAAGCGTTAAAGAGGTAAATCATATTTCACTTAAAAAACTTCTTTACTGAAAAGTATGTTAAAAGATGATTGCTTGCCAGAATATAGATGGAAATTGTAATTTGTTTCATTATTCTTGTATCAGAATTAAAATAACTGCATTCATTTGAAATAAATTGCCATTGAAAAAATATATTCTCATCCTGATTCTTTTATTGCCATCCATTTTTCAGGTTCGGGCACAAGAAAAATTCACCCGGACTGTGAAATTAATGGGTTGCCATTACGAAATTACTGTAATTGCAGCTAATCAGCCGGAAGGGGATCGATTAATTGATATTGCAGCCGGTGAGGTAACCCGAATTGAGAAGTTAATCTCCGAATGGGATTCAACGACTCAGATTTCGCATGTTAATTTTTATGCCGGTGTCAGACCGGTAAAAGTTGACAAAGAGGTTTTTGACCTGATTGTCAGAAGTATAAAAATTTCAGAGTTAACCGATGGTGCATTTGATATCACCTGGGCAGGTATGAATCAGATCTGGAAGTTCGACGGATCAATGAAACGGTTGCCTACCCAAGCGGAAGTGGCTGCCGCTGTTGCAACGGTGGGGTATAAAAATATTGTGCTGGATGCTACTAATCATACGGTATTTCTTAAGCTTAAAGGAATGCGCCTGGGATTTGGAGGTATCGGCAAAGGGTATTCTGCCGACAAAGGAGCCGAATTATTAAAATCGATGGGAGTGCCTGGAGGTATAATGAATGGCTCCGGTGATATTACTGCCTGGGGATTACAACCTGATGGGAAGCCCTGGATGATCGGGATCACTAACCCATTCAACAAGGAAAAGGTTTTTTCGTGGTTTCCATTCAACGGTAAATCCATCGGAACATCAGGAGATTATGAAAACTTTGTGGAATTTGACGGAAAACGTTATACTCATATCATCGACCCCCGGACAGGATGGCCCGTTCATGGCATATCAAGCGTTACAATTTTCGGACCTAATGCAGAGCTCTCAACAGCACTGACAAAAGCTATTTTTGTGATGGGTAAGGATATAGGAATTAGTCTTTTAAAGCAATTTAAGGGTATTGAATTTATCGTTGTTGATGATCAAGGCAAAATATATGAATCGGATCATGTAAAAATGAATCCGTTTAAAAAAGAATAATGCGCAATGGGTGTTTTATCGGAAGTTAATTCCTGCTTAACGAAGGAGGTATATCTTCCGCATTGTTTCCCCATTGATTATTAGGTTTAGAACCCATTTTGAAAATTAATATGCCTCCTTTTACAATATCCTCATGGGTAATCCATGATTTGTTGTACGTTTTACCATTTAGTGTAGCTGATTGGATATAGAAATTAGAAGAAGAAACACCTTGCGCCTTTACGGTAAATTTTTGGTTGCCAAAATACGCTCCAAGATCAAGGGTTGATTCTTCGAAAATTGGTGTGCCGATCACAAACACGTTTTGACCCGGAGCCACCGGATAGAATCCCAATGCACTGAAGATGTACCATGCCGACATCTGACCCATATCATCGTTGCCACATAATCCGTCCGGAGCCGAAATGTATTTTTCGTCCATGATCTGCCTCACCCTTTTTTGCGTTTTCCAAGGTTCGCCTGCATAATTAAAAAGGTAAGCGACATGGTGCACAGGTTCGTTCCCATGAACATATTGTCCTATTTTACTGAATTCGGGGGCATATGCAGGTCCTGTTTCATTTGGAGTCATCGTAAACAGGGTATCCAGTTTACTAAGAAATTCCTTTTTTCCTCCCATTGTATTCATAAGTCCCTGTATATCATACGGAACATGCCATAAATATTGCCATGCATTCGATTCTGTGAAATGCCGGTTTGGACTCACACCAACCCATAACGGGTCAAAACAGCTGTAATACGGCCGACCATCTTCAGCCCTGATAATTTTCGGCGGTTCATTACACATTTCGAGCCATGATCCGTCAGCTTTTTTCGGACGCATAAATCCCGTCGATTTATCAAACAAATTCTGATAATACAGTGCCCTCTTTGAAAATAAAAGGTAATCCTCCTGTTTGCCCATCGCCTTTGCCATCATTGCCAGGCACCAGTCATCGTAGGCGTATTCCATTGTAACTGAAACCGATTCCCGCACCTTGTCGGCAGGGATATATCCGAGCTCTTTGTAATAATTCAATCCTGTCCTGCTTTCGGCAATTTCTCCCGGTTCCATGGCATTTTTTCTCATTGCTTCATAAGCTTTATCAATATTATATCCTCGGATTCCTTTCATATAGGAATCCGCTATAACTGAAGCGGCATGATCGCCAATCATCCCTTTCATATAATAATTCTTATAACAGACATAGAGCGGAATCCGGCCACCCTGATCATACATCTCCAGAAATGTATTTATCATTTCGTTTTGTCTTTCCGGCTCAAGATAGGCTAGTAAAGGATGTTCGGCCCGATAAGTATCCCAAAGAGAAAAATCGACATAGTACCGGCCCGATTTTGCCTGATGAACAGTGTTGTCGAATTGACTGAAATACGTTCCGTTGGCATCCGAAAATGTGCGGGGAAACATTAAAGAGTGGTACATTGAGGTGTAGAAAGTTGTTTTCTGACTTTCAGTACCACCTTTTACGCTGATTTTATTCAGCTTTTTATTCCAGGTATTTTTTGCCTGCATTCTGATCTTATCAAAATCCCAATCGGGTATCTCTGCTGCCAGATTTTTTTTTGCTCCGTCAATACTGACAAATGAGATCCCTACCTTAATCAATAGCTGCTCACCCTTTGAAGTTGAAAAATTAACAAATGCGCCAATGCCGTCTTTCCCATGCATCGAGTTGATGTCATGTTTGATGCTATCGCCGCTCCAGGTTCCGTATGAGGTGAATGATTTATTGAATTCTGCAAAAAAGTAACACTTTAAAGGGTTTGTATTGCTGCCTTCCTGATCGGTAATTACATATCCTTCGATTTGATTTTTGTTCAGAATTGCAACGGAGGCATCCCGATCAGCAGTCAGAGAGTGGGTGACGTCGATGATAATATGTGCATTATCGGTTTCGGGGAAGGTATATCTATGAAATCCGGCACGCTCGGTGGCAGTCAGTTCCGCTTTTACGTTATAGTCTTTAAGCTGAACAGCATAATAACCCGGAGTGGCTTCCTCTTCAGTATGGCTATAACCTGATTCATATCCTTTGGGTAATATGGTTGTATCAACTCCGGATTTGGCAAGGTTCATCATTATTTTTTGTCTCTCTTCCTGAATAAGCACCCTGAATTTTTTTCTTCTCTCCTGACTTGTAGCTAATTCCAGTTTTTGTTTCTCCTCATTTGAAAGACTACTCATTTTCATCTCAACGTTTCTTCTCGCTAACCGATCCGGCGATTTTGAAACTCCGGGAAATACCTTTAAATACCCTACTGTCGGCATAATAAGAATATTGCAGTAATTGGTCAGTGTGCCATCGCCTGTACCACTCAATTGTGTATGACTGAAACCCAGAATAGTTGTTTTAGCGTAATTGTATGCTTTAACACCTTGATAACCATTGTCAGGACTTAATTGCACCATACCGAAAGGCAAACACGCTCCGGGAAAGGTATTCCCTTCTTTGTCTGTACCGATAAATGGATTTACAAAATCAACAGGTTCTTTAGGTTTTGAGGTTTTCTTTGTGTCATTTATGCCGCAAAAGAAGGTGGAAATCAATACAATACTGATTGAAATGAATGACAAAAGTCTCCTTTTTTCAGTCTTCAATTTACTTATATTCATTGTTTTGTGATTTTAATTCAATTATTTCCAAGTTTGAATTGCAGTTCTTCGGTAACAGACTAATCAGATCAGTTTGAAGCCGTTGAAATACAAATGCCTCTGATACAATGATAAATAAAATAAGTGATATTCCCCTGTAATTTTTTTTACTTAAAATGTACTACTTTTGCAAAATGGTGAAATTACATGATACTTCAGTTCAGAAAGAAAAAGTTGTTATAGTCGGATTAATTACCGGCCGGCAGGATGAGAAGCAAGCGAATGAATACCTTGATGAACTTGATTTCCTTGTTGATACTTCAGGCGCAGAGGTTTGGGAGCGCTTTGTTCAGCGATTGGATAATCCGAATACGGCTACTTTTGTTGGCACCGGCAAACTAAAAGAGATTGCAGATTTTGTTAAGGTTCATGCTATTGATGCAGTGGTCTTTGATGATGAGCTAAGTCCAACACAAATTCGAAATATAGAACCGGTACTTGAATGTAAAATTCTTGACCGGACAAATCTTATCCTTGATATTTTTGCGAAAAGAGCACAAACCGCACATTCCAAAACACAGGTCGAACTGGCACAATGCAAATATATGCTGCCAAGATTAACTCGTTTGTGGTCACATCTTGAACGTCAGCAAGGTGGAATCGGTACACGTGGACCGGGTGAGTCGCAGATCGAAACCGACAGGAGGATAATTCTCGAAAGGATCTCCTTTTTGAAGGCTCAATTGGAGAAAATCGACGGTCAGATGATGGTTCAACGTCGGAACAGAGGCAAAATGGTTCGGGTGGCTCTGGTTGGATATACAAACGTTGGTAAATCAACGATCCTTAATTTAATCAGCAAGTCGGAAGTCTTTGCCGAGAATAAGCTGTTTGCAACATTGGACACTACTGTGCGAAAGGTTGTTATTGGCAATCTGCCCTTTCTGTTGACTGATACCGTTGGCTTTATCCGAAAATTGCCACATCATCTGGTCGAGTCGTTTAAATCCACACTTGACGAGACACGGGAAGCAGACCTGTTGATTCATGTTGTCGATATCGCGCATCCCGGATTCGAATCTCAGGTAGAGGTTGTTAATAAAACCTTAGGGGAGATTGGGGCAGCTGATAAACCAATGATCTATCTTTTTAATAAAACAGATG
>JBAXOA010000161.1:0-8250 GCA_037133495.1 Mariniphaga sp.
AAGAACTATTTGTTTAATAATAAAACTATTTTAACGGTTTTGAACACTCTTAATTCTTAATTCGTAATTTCTAATTCATGATTCCTATTTCCTAATTCTTAATTCTCATCCAATGGCTCTCAAAAAATATACGCATCTCTTTTTTGATCTCGACAATACCATTTGGGATTTCAATTCCAACTCATTCGACGCTTTATATATCGCCTTGGATAAACTTCAATTACTCAAAAAAATCGGTTCTTACGAAGCTTTCTTCCTGATTTATGAAAACGTAAATGCAGAATTATGGGAACGCTACCGGCAAGGATCGATCACAAAAAAGGATTTAAGCATTCAGCGATTCGAAGCATCTTTTGAAAAACATGGAACCCTTTTAAGTATAGGTGGCGGAATAGTAAATCAAGCCTATCTTACAGAGATGCCCTTCCAAACCAAGCTTGTTGAAGGGGCACGCAAAGTTTTGGAATACCTGCACGGCCGATACGATATGGCAATTATAACCAATGGATTCAAAGAGGTGCAATACGAAAAAATTCACAAATCCGAATTATCGAAATATTTCCGCAAAATATTTATATCAGAGGAGATTGGAGCCCAGAAACCCGGAAGAAAAATCTTTGAGTTTGCAATCAAATCGATGAATGCACCTAAAAAAAGTACGCTTATGATTGGAGATTCATGGGAGGCTGATATTGTGGGAGCTATGAATTTTGGAATTGATCAGATCTATTATAATCCCAAACTTAATCATACAGATCTGAAAATAAATGAAAATACGAAAATCAATCATAATTTAGATATTATTAAAGAAGGGAAAAGCTCCATTCAGGATCCGAATCAGCATGGAATTATCAGCAAAAAGGTTACCACTACGGTCATTTCAGACCTGCACCAACTTTTTAGCAGATTATAAACAATTTTTACTCATTCTACACAAGCTGTAAAAGCATAGTTTAAGTTAGCATTATAATACTAACATCCAATAGAATAGGTCAATAATTAAACCTGTTAATGCACCGCCAACATGACAAATGTCATATTAGCAAGTCGTCAACGTTTTACCCTCATGTTACAAAACTATTGCAGAATATTATTCTTTAAATATATTTGCATCGTATAACAATTTTTAACATCTTTGTGTTTCGTGTTAACAGATTGAATCAAAAATCGACTTAACACTATTAATTGGAGCTTAGCAGAGCACTCATTAAATGAGAATCACTATTGTTATTTCTATAAGATTGTAAAAATATAACTCTTTTTCCGGTGTTAGTTTTTATGACCTCTATTTATTATTTTTTATTTAACATTAAATTTTAGTCTATGAAGAAAATTTCGCTGTTGCTTGCCTTTCTAGGGTTCATAGGATTGCAAGTGGTTTTTGCACAGACCAGGGAGCTCTCGGGTGTTGTGACTTCCGGCGAAGATGGAAGTTCTATTCCAGGAGCTTCTGTCGTCGTTAAAGGAACAACTCTGGGAACTGTAACGGATATGGAGGGAAAGTTCACCCTGAAAATCCCCCAAAGTGCCAAAGTATTGATGGTTTCATTCGTGGGTATGGTATCCACAGAAGTACCTATTACCGGTTCAAGCCAATATACTATTAAACTTAAGGCTGAAAATATTTCGGTTGATGAGGTAATTGTTACGGCTATGGGTATCAAAAGGAAACCAAAAGAGATGGGTGTTGCAACCGCTAAAGTTAACAATGATGAGTTGACCGCGGGTGGTGCTTCCAATGTAATGAACGGAATGGCCGCCAAAGTATCCGGTATTCAGATCAACACTATTAATAATGGGGTGAATCCTGATACCAAAATTACGCTTCGTGGTAACCGTCACTTCCTGGCAACAAACCAGGCATTGGTTGTTTTAGACGGAGTTCCGGTAAGTGCAACTTACTTAAACTCGGTTAACCCTAATGACATCGAAAATGTTAACGTACTGAAAGGCGCTTCTGCTGCTGCTCTTTATGGGAACGACGCTTCGAACGGAGTATTGATTGTAACAACCAAAAGAGGAGACAAAGGCAAGCTTACTGTAAAAATCAGTAATGTAACTACCTTTGAACAAATCTCTTACCTGCCAAATCTACAAACTCGTTTCGGCGGTGGTTCAAGTGAGACAACATCAAACTCGGATCCAAACTACACAATGTTTCTTGGCCCCGACCGCAATACAGATCCTTATACTTCTTACGAAAACCAGACTTTTGGTCCTGAATTCAATGGACAAATGGTTATCCTGGGTGGTAAACTGGTCGATGGTTCGTACCAGATGATCCCATACAGTTCTGTTAAAAATCAGAAGAAAAATTTCTTTAACACAGGTGTATCTTTACAAAACGATATTTCTATCAGCAGCGGTGATGAAAAGAGTCATTTCTATCTTTCAGCACAGGACGTAAAAACAACAGGAACAATTCCTGGTGATAAAAACCGCAGAACAGGCGCCCGTATGGCTGGCGGCAGATCTTACGGTATTTTTACTGCTGATTACACCATGAGTTTTACCCAGACCGCTACAAGCGTATCGGGTGGTGACATGAACCAGAACAGAGGCGTTTACTGGAATGTTTTGAATACACCTCCACAGGTTCCTCTAACTTCATATAAAGACATTGAAAATAATCCGTTTGCTACTTTGGATGGCTATTTTAATGCTTATTATCCAAATCCTTACTGGCAGATCAAGCATGCGCGCAATAACCAAATAAGGAATGACGTGTTAGGTTCTGTAAACCTTTCATTAAAACCATTGAAATGGCTTGAAATTTCCAATCGTTCAGGACTTGTCTTCAACACCATTAACAATCACAACTACAAAGACGAGGCAATTTATAACAGCTATTCCAAGTCTGACCCATGGAGCCAGGGGCATATGGGTGTAACTTCGCCTTATGCAGGAAGTTCAAGTGACCAGATGAGACAAACTATGATTTTGACCAATGACCTGTTGGCCATTGTGGATCAGAAAATTGGAGCTTTTACTTTAAAAGGGATCCTTGGAAACTCTGTTTACATGCAGAAATATGAGACCACTTTTGATGCAGCAGGTTCTCTGGTTATTCCAGGACTTTACAATATCAGCAACCGCGTTGGTGAACCAACTGTTTCTCAATCGTCTCAAAAACGTAATTCTATTGGAGTTTTTGCTGATGCAACTTTTGGCTACAAGGATTACGCTTTCTTACATCTTTCAGGTCGTAATGACTGGGACTCAAGATTAACCAAAGCAAACCGTTCATTCTTCTATCCTGCTGCTGATGCAAGTATCATTCTTTCAGACATGTTCCCAACAATCAGAGATAATGCCGTTCTTTCATTCTTGAAAGTACGTGGTGGCTGGTCACAAACCGGACAAATTTCATTAGACAGCTGGTACGGAACACTTCCGTCTTATCCCGCTGCTGCAGGATTTCCTTATGGCAGCACCGCAGGTTTTGCTTTGAGTACACAGTTAAGCAACCCATTACTCAAACCTGAAAAAACAAATGAAATTGAAGTTGGTGCAGAGATGAGCTTCTTGAAAAATAAGATTCACCTTGAGACCAACGTTTATCAGACCAACACTAAAGATCAGACAATTCCTGCTACAATCTCCGGAGCTACGGGATTCTACAGTGCACTGATCAATGCAGGTGAACTACAGAACAAAGGTATTGAGGTTGACCTGAAATTCACACCGATCCTGAAAATAGGTAATGTTAAATGGAATGGCGGAATCAATTACTCTTATACTGAATCAAAAGTTGTTTCAATCCTTCCTGGATTAAATGAAATTCCAATCAGTGACGGAACCAACACCAGCGTATCTTATGCAGTGGTTGGACAACAATTTCCTACTATTAAGGTTACTGATGTAAAAAGAGATCCTAATGGCAACATCATCGTTGACAAGATCACCGGACTTCCATCTAAAACAAGTGCTATTCAGCAGGTTGGACACGGTAATCCAAATCATATCCTGGGTGTTTCCACAGACTTGAATTACAAAGGTTTCCGCTTGTCACTGGTTGCAGAATACCGTGGTGGTAACGTAATCAATAATCGCCTTGGTAACGCACTCGACTTCACCGGAGTATCTGAACACTCTGCAATCAACGGACGTCAGTCTTTTATCATCCCTGGTTCAGTGATCGAATTATCTCCGGGAGTTTATACGCCTAACCTTACTGCATTAGTTGCGCAGGCTGGTCGTCAGTTCTGGGTGAATTCTGATTATCATACTACCGATATGGCTTACGTAACCAGCGCCGCTTTCTGGAAATTAAGAGAAGTAGCTTTGACTTACGATGTACCAGTTGAAAAACTATTTGGTGGCAAAGTAATTAAGATGGCACAAATTGGTCTTGTTGGCAGGAATCTGCTGATGTTGCGTCCAAAAACAAATGTATGGACAGACCCTGAGTTCAACAACTCTTCTGTAACAAGTAACGCTGTCGGTTATACAACTGAAGACCAGACTCCTCCTACCAGACTTTATGGTTTTAGTCTAAAACTTACTTTCTAAAATTTAAAATACAACTACGATGAATAAGATAATATTAACCCTGTTAGTTTCATTGGTACTTTTAGGAAGTTCCTGCTCTGAATTTCTCTCTGTAAACGAGGTAAACCCGAACAGCGCTTCAAAAGTGCCTGCCAAGCTGCTTTTGCCGGCTGCATTGAACAACATTGCCATTAACATGAACAATCCGAGAAATTTCGAATTTGTTTACTTATGGCATGGTTTATGGTCGATCAGCTCCGGTTATTCGCAGCCATCTACGCTTGCACAATACCGTTTATTGAACGCTTCCTACTCGGGTGTTTTCAGTTCAAGCTATACCATTGGGCAGAACCTGGTCGAAATTGAAAAAGGATCGACCGATCCAAAAGATGCAAGTTTCGTTGCGATTGCGATGATTATGAAGGTCTATCTCATGCAGAATCTCGTTGATTGCTGGGGAAATGTTCCATACACAGAAGCTTTTAAAGCCAATGACGGAATATTGAAACCTAAATACGATGATCAAAAGGGTATTTATGAGGATCTGGTACTTAAACTGGATGCAGCCATTAAGCTGATTCAGGGCAGACCAGCCGATGCAACTGAATTAACAGCAGCAAGCGACATTATGTTTGCCGGTGATATGACCAAATGGGCTAAGTTCGCCAATACGCTTAAGTTAAGGATGCTGGTTCACCAATCTGGTATGACTGGTCGTGACGCATACATTAAAACAGCGATGGCAACTACCGCTTCAACAGGTTTTCTGGGTGCAGGCGAAGGTGCACTGGTAAATCCGGGCTTTTCGAACTCAGCCGGTAAAATGAATCCTTTCTACGAAACATTCTACAAAGTTGATGGTACAACACAAAGCGATGGTGTTACTTATTACAATGCCGGAAAAGATGTGGTTGACTTCATGAATGGTGTTGCTGATCCACGTATTACCCGTTTCTTTAATCCATACGCTGGAACCAGTTTCGCTGGTAATGTAATGGGAATTACTGATCCGGCTCCGCTTACGGCTGCAAACACCTCAAAATTAGGTTATGTAAGCGGAAGCAAAGGTTATATGATTGGTACTTTCGACAAAGCCGCTCCTTTATTGACCGACTTTGAAAGTTTACTGGTTCAGGCAGAAGCAGTAGAAAGAGGTTACATTACAGGATCAGGCAAAGCATTGTATGAAGCAGGTATTGCTCAGTCATTTGTCTATATGGGATTGACCACAACCCAGGCAAGTGCATTCCTGGCATCTGAAAAATCAACAGTAAACTATGATCTTGCTCCAAATAAAGTTAATTTGATCCTTGATCAGAAATGGGTGACTTTAAATGGGATTGCACCCGTTGAAATCTGGACTGATTACAGAAGGTCGGGACGTCCTACTTTCCTTACATTCAGCAAAGATCCTAATGTTGCAAATGCTACTCCACCGGTACGACTGCTTTATCCACAACGTGAGATCTCGGTCAACAACGATAATGTAGTTGCTGTAGGAACCATCAGCGCCTTTACTTCCAAGATTTTTTGGCAGAACCGCTAATGAATTATTCATTACCATTAAAAAAAATAAAGTATGAAAAATAAAATAATCTTGTTTGTGTCGTTCGTTACCGGGATATTTTTGCTCAGCGCTTGTCTAAAGGACAAAGTGGGCGATTACTGGACGGATGGTGTTGCCGGTAAAATGTACGCTACCGTTGTCAACTATACCTTGCAGCAGAAGGCGCTTCAGCCTGTTGCAGGAGACGTACCAATCTCATTTATGGTAAACATTGCAACTGATGCTCTTCCTGCTGAAGACATTACGCTAACACTTGCGGTTGATGCTGCAGCGGTTACACAGTACAATGCTGATCATGCAACGAGTTTTAAAACATTCCCTACGGCGTCAGTCATTACAACAAGTATCATCATTCCTAAAGGAACACGTAATGCAACTGCTCAGGCGAAAGTCTGGGGCGCTGAAACACTCAACGCATGCGATAAGTATATGACTGCTTTCTCTATTGTATCAGCAAAAACAGCTTCCGGTAAAGATGTTACGATTGCAGGAAACATGAAATCGTATTTGGTTTCTTTACCAATCTCGAATCCTTATGCGGCAGACTACACAATGGGTGTTGGTTATCGTATTCGTCCCGGCAATGCAACAGAAATGGTTTCTGCCGGTACAGTTGAAACATTTAGCACTGTAGATTGCAAAACAGTAAAAAAGAATGGTTTTGGAAACTATACCGCGTTTGATATCATGATAGAGGTAACTACAAATACTGTGGTTGTTGGTGGTACTACCTGTTATAAGGTTATTGCTACACCTGTTGACTCAAACGGTGCAGCTGTAGGTGGTATGTGGCCAACCTGGACAGGTGACGCTACGTTAAAACCAGCTGATCTTACTATTAATTATTACAATCCTGTTACCAAGGTATTTATACTGAATTGCTATTACACCAGTTCTGCCGGTGATCGTATCATGTATGAAGTATTAACCAGGAAATAATTATATTTGATTAAATGTTCATTAATAAAGAAAAATTAAATATGAAAAGAAAAAATATAATTTTAGTAATGTTGCCTATTCTGATGGCCATCTTTGCATTGCAGAGTTGTACAAAAGAGGCGACCACACCGATCAGCATTTATAAAGCTGCGGTTCCGGGTAATCCTACCCCTGCGGTTGCCGGCGTAGTTCCGTTGTCTGGCACCGCCTATACTTTAAAATGGGAAGGTACTACCAATACTACATGGGACGTTTATGTTGGAACATCATCAAGTCCCGGCCTGGCTAAGGCTGGTGTAACAGGTAATACCTATACCTTCACAACAGCTGTAGGTGGTCATTTTTACTGGTATGTTGAGACTGTAGATGTGAACAAGGTAAGGTCAACAAGCCCAACCTGGAATTTCTACATCAACAGTGCACCAGCAGTTCCATCACTAACTGCTCCTGCTAACAACGCTGTGAAATTTAGCGCAACAGGTGCCTTAACATGGGCTGCTCCGGTAGATGCTGAAGGTGATGCACTTACCTATGATATGTATTTCGGTACAACCGCGACACCTGCTATTGTTGCCGCCAACTTAACTGCAGCTACTTATTCTCCGACTATGGCTTACAACACAACCTATTATTGGAAAGTTGTTGCAAAAGATGGACATGGAGGTACAAATACAAGTGTGGTGTATTCATTTACGACCGACGTTTTCAAACCTGATTATGCTGTATTTAACGGAACTGCTTCAGAGCTTGCTCCAAGTATTTCAGCTTCTGCACTCAATAATGTAGTCGTACAGAGACTTGGTACAACTAACGTAATTGCTTTAACATTACCACTCGCTAATGCAATGGTTGCAGCAGGCTGGGGAACTGTTTATACGGGAACACATTCTATTCTGATAACTTATGATCCTGTAGCGCTGACTGTTACCGGAGTGAAACAGGCATGGTTAGATAGTTTTATCGATCCTGTTGAAATGGGTCCGATGTCCCTGACAGTTGTTTCAGGAACAATTGATGCTGTTGCCAAGAAAATTGTAATTAAATGGAAGGTTTCCGGTAATGCTTATTGGGGATCAGATTATACAATGGCAAACTCTACCTATACAATGAAGTAGAAATAGCTGCATTTACAAATAAAAAAGCTGCCTGCGAGGGCAGCTTTTTTTTTGATGTTGCTTAACTGTCTTGAGTTTGCAACTCCACCTACCCCTCGTTTGCAACGAGGGGTTAACTGTCCTGAGTTTGCAACTCAT
>JBAXOA010000162.1:0-8234 GCA_037133495.1 Mariniphaga sp.
CCGGTAATCTCATTGGCGGGCGATCTAATCAAAGGTTTTGACCCAACAAAAGAAACCCTGCTATATTGCTGGACCGGACAAACGTCAAGTATTACCTCTTTTTGGCTCAATGTACTTGGTTATAAGATAAAAAGTATTGGTTTTGGTGGCAATCGTATGGTTTACACAGCCTTAAAGACAGCCGGTAAAACTACTTACAAAGGGCCAAAAACCTGGACAGTTACACCATAAGAGTTTGATATTTAGAATCATATAAATAACTTATAATGAGAAAAATCCTATTAAGTTTTGCATTTGCATTGGTTGTTGCCGGCTCTTTTGCACAGGGATGTATGGAACCAACATCATCAACCGGAGGTCCGCAAGTTATTGGATATGTTCAGTTTGAAAACATATCCGAATTCTTGGGATCTGATGCTTCAGGAAAAGATCTGACTAAAAATTCTTTTGCCTTTCGCAGGGCACGCATCGGCGTGACCGGAATAATTCCTTACAATTTCAGCTACTATGTAATGACCGAGCTAAGTCCAACGCTAGGTGGTCCATACCTGCTTGATGCCTTTATGAGCTATAAAGCAGCAGGTTCGTACCTGAAAGTTTCAGCTGGTCAGTTTAAATCGTCATTTGGGCTTGAACTATCTACGCCTTGTCAATCGCTGTTTACTGTCGATCGGTCACTAGTAGTCAACGAATTGGCTTCACCTTTCCGCGATCAGGGAATCATGTTTAGCGGGAACACCGATTCATTGAAAATTTTTGGACTCGAAAAACCCAATGTATTCTCATGGTCTTTAGCATTCACAAACGGAACAGGATTGAATAAGCCTGACAACAATGCTTCGAAAGATGTGATTGGGCGAATTGTTTTTGCGCCAACCAATGGAATACAACTTGGTGGAAGCTACCATCATGGCAAGCAAAAAAATCCAGACCCTACAGTAACTAAAGCAGATGAGTTAACCCGTTGGGGTGCTGATCTTCAGCTTAAAAAATCATTCGGAAAATTTGGATTCATTTCGCAGACTGAATACATTTATGCCAAAGATGACGGATCGAAAATGATAGGTGGTGGCTGTGGTGCAACTCCTGAAGTGGTTAAAGGTTCATTTAAACGGAATGGGTATTATTCTCAACTGATGATCCAAACACCCTGGAAAATCGAGCCAATCCTAAAATTCCAAACCTACGACCCCAATATGGATCTCAGTGATTATGATACCAAAGAATACAGAAAGGATACCTGGATTTTCGGTTTCAACTATTATATGAACGACTGGGCTCGCATTCAATTGAACTATATGTATAATACAGAAGCCAGTTCGTCCACAGATTACACCCACTACAACGAGATCGGGAACGATATGCTTGTTCTTCAAATGCAGTTTAAACTTAATTAAAGAACATAATTATGTTGAAAAAAATATTTGCGCTTATTGCTGTATTTGCTGTATTTGAATCATTTGCCCAGAGTCCACTGATTTCTGCCAAGGACTTTGCTGCCGAATTGAAAGCTAACAAAAATCTGGTTGTAATTGATGTGAATGCTGCCGATGCCTATTCCAAACAACATATTCAGGGGGCAATAAATATATCGCATAAAGATTTGTACAAAACGGGTCCGATAGAAGGACAAATTAAATCGGCTGAAGAACTGGCTGCCATTTTTGGAAAAAAAGGAGTGTCTAACACAAATAAAATCGTTGTGTACGACGAAGGTTCAAATCGCTATAACAGTCGTGTTTGGTGGATTCTGAAATCGCTGGGTGCCTCCGATGTGTTTATTCTCCACAAAGAGATGAATCAGTTTGCAGCAGCCAGAATACCGCTAACCGCCACAGCTACTGTCGGAAAAGCAACCGTTTTTGCAGTTACTGAAAGCACCTACAAGGCTTGTCAAATGGCCGATGTGCAAAAATTGGCTGAAGGGACTCTTTTGCTCGATGGTCGAGAGAAGGACGAATTTGAAGGCAGTGATGCTGCTAAGAAAAGCAAAGGACACCTTCCAGGAGCTGTTTGGATGAACTTCAAAGAAGTGCTTACAGCAACAGGTGCCTACAAATCAAAAGATGAAATTATTGCTGCTGCGGCCAAATTTGGTGCAACACATGACAAGCCTATCGTAGTCTATTGCAATTCAGGTATTAAAGCAGCAGTTTTATATATTGCACTAAAGGAAATTGCAGGCTTTCAAAATGTTCGAAATTATGTCGGTTCGTATGCTGACTGGAGTTATGTTCCTGAAAATCAGATCATAAAATAAGATGTAAATTCATAGCTAAGTTAGTTAAAAGTGCCGGACAAAACCCGGCACTTTTTGTTTTAAGACGAATAGCCCAATATCAAAATTACCAAATTGGAATAATACATTTTCTACTCCTTCGTTCACATGTCTGCTCAAAATCCTCCAAAGCAATCATCATCACCTTTGATTTTTCATTATGACAAGTCAAACAGCTGCCTACCTCAAGAATCCTCTTCTGCTCTGCAACAGTGAAAGGTCTTAGGCCCGTTCGGGTCGAATATGGACTTTTGGCTTCCATCAAAAATCCTGTCCACGCATCTTCAGGGAGAGCATCGTATTTGCTAACTACAAACCTTGGCTCAAATATCCATTTTCCGGTAGTTCCTGAAATTTTATAGTTCAATGCACCATCGCCATACCCGATCGCTAACGAACTGTTATGACACGATTTGCAACTCCTGCCTTCGCGAACTGTTGTGTGCCCGGAGGCTGGCGCATATAACCGGTGAAAGCTGTTTGCAGAATCTTTTGCAAATGATTTCCGGTCAATAGTCATCACCATACCGGGCATTGCCGTCGCTATTTTACCTGCATTATTCTCATTTACACCCAACACAGGTGCCCTGGCATAACTCTTTCCCGCAAATTCAACCCATGTGCCATGAACCTGTTTATTGGTCAGCAAATCAAATCCTTTTGTTTCTTTTTCATAGACATTATGGCAACCGATGCACTGCGGTACCCAGGCGGTATGACAGCTTTCGCAGCTCAGCCTCTGATGTCTTTTACCTTTTATGCAAAAAGGCAAAAGTGGTTTCATCAGATGCTGCTTCCCATCAAGTTTACCAATCAGGGATAACCGGTTCAATGAATCGACCTGGGTGTTAATTAACGGATGAGTACCTTTTGCGGTTACGACCATGTGTTTTTTCGGATCTGACTTTCGCAACCAGGCAATCAGCTGTGATTCACGATCGGGAAGTCGATCCCCAGCCAGCCAATTGGGCTTTTGGTCCGCTGACGGATGACAGTCGATACATTGCACATTTACAGCTTCTTCCTTGTGAAGGTGGTTGTTACCATCACCCATTATTTCATACGAGCCATGGCAGTCGATGCAAGCCATCCCTTTCTGCTGATGAATATCTGCCTGAACAAATTCCACTACCCGTTCATCAGGTAAAACCTTAAAATTTAAAGAATCAGTTATTTCAGATGCCTTAAGCGTTGTTTCGTTCCACCCTTCATAACTGAGAGAAATTCTGCCCGACCGGCTATGGCAACTTCTGCACCTGTCGTCCGACACCTGAATATCAATGGTCGGATGGATCTCATTTTTGGCATCCGCTGAATTAGTCTGCATCCTTTTCATACTGGCCAGCGCCTGATCGCTGTAATGCAAATGGCAAGCATTACAGCCTCCTCCCCGTTCGAGCCAAACGGGATTACCGGTCTTTAGTTTTTCATTTCCGAGGTGACAACCTGCACAAAGATTACGAAGATGCGTATCGGCTGCTGAAAATCCCAGATTTTCAACATGAAAAGGTTGATCAGGAGACGGCGTTTCGCCAAATACAAATTTATCAACCCCAATAATACCACTTTGTGTGGTCATCAAAGAGTTGAGCATCCTGCCCGCAATCTCCTGATGACAATTTTGGGTTCCGCAGGTCTGCCCGACATTCGAAAAGTCCCCGGGTACTGTTACCATTTTTCGGTGAGCAGTCAATTTATCTGTTGTAAACGGATCGCCTTTATGACAGGGAAAGCAACCAATAACATTGGGATTATGGGATTCTGACAATCCTGTCATGGCACTGTGACAAGTCAAACAGCCCTCAGTTTTTTGATTATCAGGAATGATGACCGGATTGATCTGTTTAAATAAATTTACCGGATCGAAAATCAGAATGGGCTCATCCGAATCCGCTAAATCCTTCAAACCCCTCCATTGCCAGTTTTCACCTCTGAATAAAAGAACCGAAAAAGTCATCAGAAGGTAAAGAATACTCACGGCAAGCAGCATACTTTTGATGATGATCCTGGTTTTTCCTAACAGCTGAGGAAGAACATAAAGAAGCAGAAACAGCACCCCAAAGAAGATTACAATGTACCCGGGATGACTTGTAAAATGGAGCATTTCCTGAATTCCAACAAAAAACCAGGGACCTTTGATCTGGCTGCTTTCCACCTGACCCAGCGGAGCCCTGAATATCAAACTAATCGGAAGAAGAAGCGCAAAGACGATCGCAAAGGTTCTTAGTCGGGGCCAGATTGTTTTGATATGATCGGAAATGCCAATCAGCAGCAGAATCGTTCCTGTGGATACATGTTGAATATAAATGATTTGCCAGTTATCCTCTGCTCCTGTAAATGCAGAACTTAACATCTTTCCGGCAAAAGGGATTGACCCAAGCATTGAGGCGACAATACGCCGTGCCTGAATCCCGCCCGCATCACCTTTAAGTATAAATCCCGAAATCATTTCGTATCCGAGAATTGCTGCGACCAAAGTCAGAAGCGCCCACGTTCCTTTGCTTTTGATATTGGTCTCAGTCGATTTTTTCAGGTGATCGTAAAGATGCAGCAAGGTAAAAACAAAGAATAACTGCGCACTCCAATAATGTAAATTCCGAACAAAAGTCCCTGCAGGATTAAAAAGCAGCAGTTCAGAAACTGAAAGGTATGCCCGGGTAAAATCGTACGGAATTGCGAGCAATATCCCGCTAAGGATGCAAAGGAGCAGTCCCGTAACGGCAATCCATCCGGCGGTTTCAAATTGTACAATTTTTTTAATCCTATGCAGATCCATCTGTTTCTGATTTACGCATTGCTTTCAACTGCTGAATGTAACTGTACGATCCACTGATCTGATTTATCATCGAACCTGCAGACAAATTCCTGCAATTGTTTAATTGCAGGCCCCTTAATGGGTTTGCCATTTTCGCCTTCAAATTGCGATCCGTGACAATTGCATTGAAGCGTATTCCCGTTACCTTTCCCTATTCGGCAACCTGCATGTGTGCAGGAGGTTGAAAATGCACGGATTGTATTGCCTTTGCGGAAAAGATAATACTTTGCGTAGTAGCTGACTCCCTGAGGAATATCCTTACTATGCCTGTATTCTAACCGGTTTTCCTTTGCGTTTTGAAAATTTGAGAGGAGATGCCAGATCCAGATAGCAAAACCAAAACTCAGACCCGCAGTCCATCTAATAAATATTTTTCGGGATAACTGTTTTTGTTTTTCCATTTAGCGTAACCTAGTAGCTCCCAAAGCTACAATAATTTATTTCTGAACACCCAAAACCTTATTTTTACAGTTTATGTTTTGTGTCAGTTTATTTTATGATCTACATCATCTTTTTATATGAGAACATAAATAAAGACATATATATTTGATATACAATTATTTAACAAGCTATTGAATTTCATAGGTTATTTAAAAATCATGATTTTAGTTATTTTTGAACGGAATAAAGGATGCTAAAAAATCAGTAATACTAAATTATTAGGAAATACTCTAAATATCAGCCGAATGCGTACAAGGAGGGATTTTATTAAAATTAGTTCGTTGGGTTTAGGAGCTACTGCGATGGCCGGTGGAATGGTCAATTGGGTTGCTGGTGCTCCGACATCAATAAAACTTTCATCCGGCTCAAAACAAGCCTCATCAAAGCTCGGAATACCAACCTATTGCGAAGTTTGTTTCTGGAAATGTGCCGGATGGTCACATGTTTCGGAGAATGGTCAGATTCAGAAAATCATTGGAAATGCTGATGATCCACAGTGCAATGGTCGTCTTTGTCCGCGTGGCACGGGTGGTGTTGGGATGTTTTCGGATCCCGATCGTCTCAAAACGCCGTTGCTCCGGATTACAAAAGATGGTCAACAGACCTATCGGGAAGCAAGCTGGGATGAAGCCCTCAACTATATCGCAACGAAAATGAAGGAGATTGGCGAGAAACACGGACCAGAAAGTATGGCATTATTTAATCATGGAAGTTCAGGGAAGTATTTTACTCATCTTCTAAACTCTTTTGGCTCAAATAATGTTGCAGCTCCTTCTTTTGCACAATGCCGGGGTCCCCGAGATACTGGTTTTGAGCTCACGTTCGGTGAATCGGTTAGCAGTCCGGAGGTAACAGACATACGCGATACACGTTGCCTTGTGCTGATCGGGTCGCATATCGGAGAAAATATGCACAACGGGCAGGTGCAGGAAATGTCGGAAGCCATTGACCGTGGGGCGGTAATCATCACCGTCGATCCGCGCCTCTCAACAGCTGCAAGTAAATCAAAATACTGGTTACCCATCAAGCCGGCCACTGATATTGCCCTCTTGCTGGCATGGATTCACGTTCTTGTTTACGATGATCTGTACAACAAAGAGTATATCACAAAATATGCTGAAGGGTTCGATGAACTTAAAGCTTATGTAAAAAATTATACCCCTGAGTGGGCCTATGGGATCACAACGATCAAACCTGAGATGATCCGGATTACAGCGCGTGAGATGGCCAATGCTGCTCCGGCTGCATTAATTCATCCGGGCCGGCATACAACCTGGTATGGCGATGATGTACAGCGTTCGCGTGCAATCGCTATCCTGAACGCTTTATTGGGTTCGTGGGGAAACAGGGGAGGAATATTTTTCAAAGAAGGAATTAAAATTCCTGAATTTCCGCATCCTGCATATCCTAAGCCGGCATGGTCGTGGCAGGATACGCTTAACGGAAGATATCCGCTTGCAAAAGAGGCAATTACCAATACCATCATAGAGGCATCAATCCCAGGTGCGGGAAATACGCATGAGATCAAAGGATGGATTGTTTCGGGAACGAATCTTGTGGTTTCGGTACCGTTAAAAGAGCAATTGGCTAAGGCAATGCAATCACTTGAATTACTGGTTGTTGTTGATACTATGCCGATGGAGATTACCGGTTATGCCGATGTGGTGCTGCCCGAATGCACCTATCTGGAAAGGTACGATGATTTACGGGCTACTGCACACAGGGAACCAACGATCGCGCTTCGGATGCCGGCAGTGGAACCACTCTATGATACAAAACCGGCATGGTGGATTTCGAAACAGATTGGAGAACGGCTTGGTCTCGGAGCTTTTTATAATTACAAAGATTTCAAAGAGGTGCTCGAGTGGCAACTTAAGCAGATTGGCTCTTCACTGAATGAAATGGAGCAGATTGGAGTGAAAAAGATGGAACGTAAAACTCCTGTATATATTCAGCCTGGAACGGATTATAAATTCAAGACCGAAACCGGGAAAATACAACTTTATTCGCACGAACTTGAAGCCGCCGGGTTTGCACCTATGCCAAAGTTTACAGCACATGCACAACCTGCCGAAGGATTTTATCGCTTGATTTACGGACGGGCTCCGATGCACACCTTTAGCCGGACAGCCAATAATCGAAATCTGGTGGCATTGATGCCCGAAAATTCAGTATGGATCAATCCGCAGATTGCAGAACTTTGGAATTTGAAAAAAGATCAGTATGTCTGGCTTAAAAATCAGGAGGGTGTGATTTCAAATTTCTCTGTCAAGGTGCGTATAACAGAGCGCATCCGGTGGGATTCCGTTTATATTGTTCACGGTTTCGGCCATCACCATAAGCCTTTGACATACGCTTTTGGCCGAGGGGTTAACGACACCGAATTAATTTCAAATGTGGCAATCGATCCGGTAATGGGAGGAACAGGAATGCGCGGAAACTTTGTCACATTTATTAAAGACGCACCTAAAAAGGAGGCCAGATCATGAGATACGCGATGGCGATTGATACCCGGAAATGTGTTGGCTGCAGCGACTGCGTTGTCGCATGCCAGACAGAAAATAATGTGCCTGTTGGATTTTGCCGCGACTGGGTAGTTGAAGTTGTTGATGGCACCTATCCAAATGTAAGCATTGAACTTCGGTCGGAAAGGTGCAATCATTGCAAAAACTCACCTTGCGTACGTTGCTGTCCTACAGG
>JBAXOA010000163.1:0-8108 GCA_037133495.1 Mariniphaga sp.
ATCCACTACTGCATTGGGATCAGTATATCCAAGGTCCCATCGCTCAAGATGCTGCAGCAGAAGGGAATACCTGAATGGTACATGGGCAAGCTTTTGAGAAATTCCTGCCTGGATTTCGAAAGGCAATGGTTCAACTCCGGCAGAGGTATAGGCAGTTATTTGTCTTCCGATATTCCTGAAAAGAATAGAAGCACAAAAAGATTCGTTTGGGATATAACTTCCTGCAACATCAACCGCCATACCGAAGGAATTATACGTTTCGAGCCCGGAATAAATCATTTTAAAATTGGCCCCGATAGAAAAAACAGAATCAAGCATTCGCCCCCAGCCCAGGTTAAATGCATATTCACCGGCGTTGAACTGTCCTATGGGTTGCCCGTATTCATCAGTTCTGTCGGATTTACCATAACTGTAATATTGCATGGTTGCGGCAAAATTCCCGAGTTTATTTAAATTGAAACCATAGCTTGCAAACCCTGAACTGGTACCGGCAAAATGATCAATAAAATTTAATGAAATTGTATGATTCATTTGTGGCGAAATCAAGGAAGGATTTGCCAGAGCAAGGCTCAGATCATGATCATTAATGGCTAGAAAATTGCCACCCATAGCAGCAACGCGGGCTGAATTGGTAAGATTCAGAAATTTATATGTTGTTGTCCCTCCTGACTGAGCAATTGCCTGTATACTGAAAATCAAACCAATAGCAACTATACATGCAGTTTCAAATAGAGATTTTTTCACAAAATTGCTATTAGGAGTAAATATTGAAATCAGGATGTTGCTAAAGTAACGGAAACAAAAGGATTTTATTTTTATCACGGGAAATAAATTCCGGGCCTATTACAAAACAAATCAGGCTGATAAATTTCAGCCTGATAAAACAATAAAAGGGCAATAATATGAATTATTTCAGTTTCTCCAACGATCCTGAACCTTTTATATCCGACGATATATCAGGAGCACCCTTGTAATAAACGCTTCCACTTCCCCGGATTTTGATTCCTAGTGCAGTTGTGGCAAATACGTTACAATCCCCCGAACCGTTAACTGTAATTGCGACATTACCTGTCGGGAAATTCTGCGCCTCCAGGCTGCCTGAACCGTTAACTTCTACTTTATGACGTTGTGCTGCACCTTTGAGTATGATATTTCCTGAACCGTTAATCTTACTCAGCACATTAGCTGCATCCACGTCAATATCTATATCTCCGGAACCATTTATGCCTAATTCCAGGTCAGATGAAGCCATTTTGTTTACAGACTTTATACTTCCTGATCCGTTTATCTGAAGATCAGAAACAGTTTTCATAGGAATGGTGATCGTAACAGGCTTATTTGAAGAAAAACAAGGTTCAGAAGTGATACGGAGTGTTGAGCCTTTTTGCTCAAGAATGATGGCTTCAATAATATTGCTTTCACCTTCAATCTTAACAGTACCCGTTGAATCGGCAACCAACTTCACATCAGCACTTACTGAAAGATTTATAGAGGTTATTTCACTGAATTTAGCGGAACGCGTAGCCATTTTCCCGTTGCCTTCCATACAATCATTGCAGGAAGAGAGGATGAGTGTAAGCATAACTGCAAAAAGCCCGGTTGAAAGAAAGATTCTTTTTGACATATATTTATTTTTTAAAATTTTGTGAATCGTTATTTTATACAAAGTTAATTTAAAAACATATCCTGCAATATTTTCAGCGTATTATTCTGCTCTTGCTAGTACCTCATTTATAAGTGCAGGACCGCTTATAAGTAACTGTTCAAGGCTATTGCGTAAGGTTAAGTCTGAAAAACTTTGATTCCAGCGGTCCGATTCCCTGGTTTCCGTCACTTACAGGCTTTCCTGTTACATCCACTTCCTCAAGTAATAATGGCATTCCTGTAACGCCATTGGTAAGCTTCAATTCCGATTGTTTACCTGCCGTTTCACGTAGATGGATCAGTATAGATTTCCCATCTGCAGCCGGTTCTGCAGTAATAAGTATAACATTTGCCGGCCATCCGCTGATAAAGGATCCTTCCCAGTTTTGATCGCCGCTTCCCGAACCGGGAATAATACGTGTTAAATACGGAATACGGCACCCCCAGCCAAATTGTGTTGCAAAATCATTGGAATTATCGGCAGAAGAAGTAAGGTAATAGGTCCACGAGTGCCCGCCACGCTGATCGGCATTAAAATTGGTAACCCAGTAATTATTCATGGGCCATGAAAACATATTGGTAGTTTGTGGCATGGCTCCTGCCTGGTAACGGCCTGTATTTATAGCACCAAACTGCCATAAAGGCATTTCAGCGCATCCGATAACAATTTGCGATGAGGCATTGCGAACAGAGGTAAAATTCTGTACCGTATTCCAATCGTTAGCCGAACCTTTTACCTGGTCTTTCCCCGTTTCCATCACACCTCCCTGAACTTCGGTGAAATGCTTGCCATCCTGAAGTTTGAATGGAAAAGCAATATAAAAACTTTCGGGTGAAACAATGTCCTTTTTAACAATTGAACAAGCTAAGTCAACACGCTTATCTGTATTAAAGAGCCTGATTTCAAAGGTATACCCTTTTGGATTTTCCGTGGTTGATGATTCGCCGTAAAATTTAAGGCTGGTCCATATTTCACCTTTCAACATGGAGTCGAACCAGATTTTATCGAGAGGAAGGCGTTTAAAATCATCCAGTCGTTTGCTCTCCATTTGTGAGCGGTTGCCTAATTGCTCCAGGATAAATTCACCCATTTTGTAGCCTGATTTGTCGTCAACAAGTTCAACGCCGAGTTCTTTATCAAACAAGGAAGTAATCACTCCTTTTGCCGGATCAACTGTTAATTTGTACCATTTGTTTTCAATAGTCTGCACAACTTTCGTATCAGGGAAAGCTATTTCATCATCGACAGGCTTAATGAGAAATTTCTTATATCCAAAAGCCGGTATATCGTTGAGCCATATCGCCCAATATGTTCCATCTGAACGGGATTCCAACGGCTGAGCTGCCATCATTTTACCATTGTGATCAAATACTCCGGCCATTTTTCCCCGCGGTACAATCTGATGATCAATATAAACCGTAGTAAGACCCGAACGTTTCCAGTTCAATGTATTGAAAACCAGGAGCGATGGCTCACTTTCGCGGCTGAATTTGCTTTGCAGCAATCCCATTGCCTCCTCGCCAATTGTAGCTGTGCGCCGGTTGGCTTCCCACGCATAGGATTCCTTTAAGGCACGCTGCTCCATGGTGGGCTTACTCAACGGTTCGCGGACACTTTCGGAATAGCCTAGTGTGTGTTCGGTATAAAAAAGCAAGGCATTGTTTGCCAGGTCTATTTGTTTATCTATTTCAACCGGTAGTTTCACACCTGATACCGCTGCCATCGAAAGGCCGGCTACATTGGCTGAAAGCGTAGAAGAAGCTACACGCGTAGTTGCCGTTTCGCGTGCTGAAGAGCCAAAGCCATCGGTCCACCAGTCGGGCCATGCTCCCCGGATAACAGGAAATTCGCTTCCATGATCTTTCTCCATATTAACAAAAAACGTTTCGGTGGTGGCAGTTGTGAGTTGCGGCCATTCAAATGTTTCGTTCCATTGTTTAATCAAATCACTAGCAATAGTCGACGGAGGCGAATTATCGGTGAGATACCCTGAATGCTGAATAGCCATTTCATTAAAAGGATACTTTTTGGCATCGAGGCCGATGAGGTAATTAAAGAGATTATTTTTAAATTTATCAATATCACCCGTTTGAATTTCGAGAACAGTATTTCCGGTCATATAATGCTCGGCCCTGAAGGTAAGCAGGCGTTTGCCGGAAGGAGATTCCCACCAGAACATGGTTGGGATGTCGAAACAAATCAATGCACGATGGCCATGCGTTCCCATATTAAGGTATTTCACACCTAACTGGTTAAAATAATCGTTCATACACCATCCAATTCCATTCACATCGTCCTGCATGGCAGTGGTAACCGGAATTCCGTCGGATTTGATCCGGCCTACCGCCTGTAATGATGCGGCAAGAATCTGTTCATCAGGCAATTCATCGAAATTATAATACATCCCGGTAACTTCTATTCTGCCTTCTTTTATTCGTTTTTTCAATCTTTCAACCTGGCTTTCAGGGCGGCATTTCAGGTATTCATCTACCGGCCAGGAAGCTTCGCACGTCCATCGAAACTTTGCATTATCCGGATAATTGTCGGTAGCATCGCAATAATCAAGAGCGTAATCGATATAGCGTAGGTGTTCAGCCAGGATTTCAGTCTGCGAACGGGTATAACCAATATCGGTATGGGAATGTTGCACAAGGTCTATCTTCCATTTCCGGACGGGGTTAAGCACAACAGAATTGCTCATTGTAAAATCACCGGCTACAACCTTCATTTTCACATCAGTAGACTTTTCCACAGGTTTTAAACCAAGGTTAACGGTATTGTATCCGAATTTCAATGGAGCTGTTTCCAGCAGTTTCCCATTTGCATAAATGTCTGCATTCAATTCGCTTCCGAAATAAAAAATTGCTGCTTCCACCAATTGCAATCGTTCATTTCCTTTCTTTAAAATAGCAGGAAACGGATTAAGGCTGACTCCGGTTTTCACCTCCTTTTTGAATGTCATATACCAGGACGAAAGATTCGCTTCACTTCCTGTAATTTTAATTTTCAACGGCTTACCAGGTATAACCTTTTCAGCAGGTATTCTTAAAACCATATATCCATGCTGATCGCCATGCTGATCGACCATAATTGAATTAAATGAAAGGGATGATCCGTCAGAAACCAGTGATACCCATGTTGGACGTCCATCGGTAAAAAATGCAAATTGATTGTTCCCATTGATGGCCAGATTCATTTGAGCACGGCCAGGGCCTGATCCAAGGGCAGCTATCCAAACAAATGTGGCATATTTCTGATTAATTCCGGCAGGAACAGAGCCGGTTTCCCATTCCATAAAATCTTTGCCGTTTGTTGCCCGGATCAGCATGCTTTGATGCAAGCCCGGAATACAGGAAGTATACTCATAATCCAATCCTGAGATTTTATTTGCGTAACCATTTACCAGGTGATCCTCTGGTGTGAAAAACGATTGAGCAGATACTTTGATTCCTGAGAGCAAGAATACCGCGAGAAGAAAGACAATGATTTTGTTCATGATAAAAATGTTTTTTAATGAACTACCTTAAGTTTTAAAACTTTGATTCACTACATTTTCCAGGATAACCCCTGGTATTCAATTACAACTTTGATAACAAAGGATGAAAATCAATATAAAATCTTCGTTAATAAGCCTTGCAGCGCCTGAGAAAGCAACTTTTCCCTTACGTAAAGAAAGGGAAACAAAGATAGGATATAAAGAAATTCAACGCAAAATGTGTCGATAAACTCTGTTTAAAATTAGGACTCTAAGTAAAAAATCATAGATTTGTAAAGAAAACGTTTTTAACATAGAAATGCCACTCAACAAATCCCATCATAAGAAAAAAACGGGCTATCGGCTAAGAAAATGGCTGAATAAAACACTTATTGCGTTGAATTTAAAAAAACGCCGTTTTCAAAAACCTTCGGCAGATATTGTTTTTTTAACCACAAAAGAAGTTAAGGAATCGTTATCCAAAGCAGCGGAACATGAACCGGCAATCTCTTTATCGGATTCTACTGCCCGTCCTGACCGGGCCATTCTGCCTCAAAAAAACAGGTCACGCAAGAAAGTGCAGAATGAAATAAGCCTCTTTACAAGGTTTAAACGGAGGTTGAAAAAGATTTTCCTGGTGGTTTTAAATAATGAAGATGCCTCTCCTGCTCATCACAGGCGAAGCAGGCGCAGGACACATGAACCGGCAGCCTCTTTACCAGATTCTGCTACACGTCCTGATCCTGGCATTCTTCCTGCAAAGAACAGGTCGCGGAAGAAATTGGAAAATGAGTTAAGTTTCATTTCCAGGCTTAAACTGTTCCTAAAAAGATCTACCTCCTCAAATCCAGAAAAGGAAGATCAGGCAACAGCACATCGCAGGCGAAGCAGGCACAGGGTACATCACCATATTGCAGATACCGAGGCCAGATTCCAAAAAATAAATGATTTAAGAAGAACAAAAGAAGAGCATTCGTCAGACTCAACTTCGCCAAATAAGGACCAAAGGCATCATCACCATCGGAGACACATTCACAGGAGCCGCTTTCGGAAATGGAAAAGCTTTTTAATGCGGAAACTCCATATTACAAGAGAAACAAGTGGCTTCATAGTGCCTGTTGACCTTAAGATTGAGCACAGAGCTACAACTCCGGGGAATAATGCCCCCTGGACCGATTACATTAAACCAGCTCTTACTTCAACAGCCATGTTTTTGGTGGCATACCAGTTATCCTGGTTTTTCTACCAGTTGGTTGTTATGATCTCTGCATCCATGTTCGGCATTGATTCAGTTCTGTATTTTTACGAAGTAATGTTTCCTGTAGGAAGCAATGCACTTATCTGGACACCGGAAAAAATTATTATCGTTACCCTTTCAGGCCCGTTTACAGCATTGCTGATATGGATTTTACTACGGTTCGTTTTGCGCCTGAAATCCCGTTATGGATCTCATATGCGTATGTTCCTGGTTTGGATGTACCTGATGTCGATGATGTTGTTTTTTGGCGCTTTTGTTGGTGGGGCAATCACGCTCGAAGGGTTCGGATATGTGATTGACTGGCTATTTATGAGTGTTGTTTTACGGCTTATCTTATCACTGATTTTTATCAGCCTGATCATAACATTAAGCTGGAAAGTAGTGAGTTACCTTCCCGAAACCACCCGGACGAACTCCTGGAAAAACAACAGGCACTTTTTTGTTTTAAGCCGGCTTGTTATTCCCTGGGTGCTTGGATCGGGGATTATGACATTGCTGAAACTCACAGATAATATTACCCAACATGCCAATATTTTCGATTACGATACAATAAATCTTGTAACTCTGGCTTTTGCTGTTATACCTCCGGTCTTTAACTCTGTAACGCGGCCGCAATTGAACAGGCGTCGGAAAGTAAATCAGAAGCTCAGGGACTCATTACCTATTATCTGGGTTTCGGCTGCCCTAGTAATTGTTGTACTATTTCGCGTTATTTTAAGCTTTGGGATTTATTTCAAACTGATATTAAATCTGAAAATGAATTTTTACAATTGAGGGGTTGGGGTTTGGTTGACTGGAGTTAGCGAGCGAGCGATAGTGCGATGGATCGAGCAAGGGACTGAGCGAAAAAGGGACGTGGTCAGTGCTGAAATGGCTTCTGTTGATGCTGAAATGGCATTTGCCAGTGCTGAAATGGAATCTGTCAGTGCTGAAATGGCTTCTGTCGATGCTGAAATGGCATCTGTCGATGCTGAAATGGCATCTGTTAGTGCTGAAATGGCTTCTGTCAGTGCTGAAATGGAATCTGTCAATGCTGAAATGGCATCTGTTAGTGCTGAAATGGAATCTGTCAGTACTGAAATGGAATCTGTCAATGCTGAAATGGCATCTGTCAGTGCTGAAATGGAATCTGTCGATGCTGAAATAGCATCTGCAGGTGCTGAAATGAAACGCTTGATCGAAGGGCGTGTAAATCAAATGGTGCTAGGTGCTGCTGTCCCACAAAAAAACACAGCTACCCTAAAAGGATAACTGTGTTTTCGTGGCTTTAAGCCTATACTTTACCAGACTTATTCTACCTCGTTCTCCGGACGTGCAACATACACTTTACGGGCAGCATAAGCTACTGCAAGGGTAAGCAGGATAAATGTGCCGTTGCCAACTGGAGCGCCTGCACCAGCGCCGATTCTTCCGCCACCAACGCCGCCACCACCATTTTGCTGGCCGGCATGAGGTTGTGCATTAAGACTTACGGCAGTTGAAAATACCAGGAAAGCGGTAAGGAAACTATATTGAAGTACTTTTTTCATATTTCTGATTTTTAAATATTTTATGATTCAGGTTTCCCGGTTTATTGAACAACTACCATTTTACGTGTAAGTGAAGTTTTGCCTGTTACTACTCTTACCAGGAAAACGCCGTTTGACGAAGTACGTAAGGTTGTTTCGCCCGCGTTGAGTGTTGAAGTTGCAAGCAGCTGCCCCGAAACGGAATACAAATAAACAGTACCG
>JBAXOA010000164.1:0-8095 GCA_037133495.1 Mariniphaga sp.
GGTTACCTTAAGCGAGCAGTCCTTAGTCGGTCCGGTAACCGGTGAAAGTGTCTCACTTACAGTAGGATCTGTAAGTTTCGACACAAAGAACGCAGGAACGGGTAAAACAGTCACAGCAAGCACGCTAAGTTTAAGTGGTGCGGATGCCGGCAACTACCTGCTGACACCCGGAATTACTGTAACGTCAACTGCTTCTGTTACTGCACTTCAGCTCACGCCGCACATCACGGCCACAGGCAAGGCTTATGATGGCAACATTACGGCGACCCTGAGCGCACAATCGGTCACCGGACAGCTTTCCGGGGAACCTGTCACGTTGATTGTGGGGACTGCCAGCTTCGCTACAAAAAATATCGGAACGGGTAAAACGGTCACAGCAACCTCCTTAAGTTTAGGTGGTGCCTATGTCGCTAATTATGTGCTGGCAACCTCAACGGCAACCGACCTGTCTGATATTACAGCTATCCAGGTTACGCCACATGTGGTGGCAAGTAACAAGTCTTACGATGGAAACGCAACTGCCACCTTGAGTTCGAAAACACTCACCGGACAAATTTCGGGTGATGATGTTTCTCTTGTGGTTGGGACATCCACTTTTGATACTAAACAAATTGGTACAAGCAAGGTAATTACGGCCTCAGGAATGACACTGGGAGGTGCAGATGCCGGCAACTATTTGCTGTCAACTAATTCGCTAACAGATCATGCTGATATTACCGCTGCTCTGCTTACGCCACATATCACGGCCAACAACAAACAGTACGATGGCAATACTACGGCATCGTTAAGTACACAGTCTGTAACCGGACAGCTTTCCGGTGAGAACGTAACACTTGAAGTAGGCGCTTCCAACTTTAATACGAAGAATATCGGAACGAATAAAACCGTTACTGCTACCTCTTTGAGTCTGGCTGGCGCCGATGCAGGCAATTATGTTTTGGCATCAGAAGCTACCGCAACCGATCTGGCAGATGTTTCAGCTGTTGAAGTAACGCCTCAGATTACCGCAGATGACAAAACCTATGACGGCAATTCCACTGCTACTTATAGTTCTAAATCGATGATTGGGAAGATCTCCGGAGACAATTTGTCGCTGGTTATCGGAGCAGTTAGTTTCGATACGAAAAGCGTCGGTACCAACAAAACGGTGACGGCAAGTGCACTTTCACTGACGGGCTCTGATGCCGGAAATTATGTTTTGGCATCCGGCGTTACAGCAACCGATATGGCTGATATTCGAGCCATTCAGTTGTATGTTTCGGGTGCAGTAGCTGAGAACAAAGTCTATGACGGCAACACGATCGCCCAAATTACAGGAGCCATACTCGTAGGTAAATACGGATCGGATGATGTAGTCCTGGCCGCCAATCCAACCGGTACCTTTGCTCAACCGGGCATCAAAAGCAACACTGTGGTAACTCCTGAGCTGGCTATTTCCGGAGCAGACATTGGTAATTACACGTTGGTTCAGCCAACCGGTTTGAAGGCCAGCATCACAGCCAGGCCACTCACTATCGGCGGTTCGTTCGTTGTGAATGACAAATCATACAATGGTACTACAACAGCAGCCATCGCGACAAACAACCTTACGCTTTTGACAAAAGTCGGCAGCGAGTCAGTCACACTGAATCCGCTGGTAACATTTGATACTAAAACGGCAGGAACCGGCAAGATGGTTTCACTGACAGGATCGACCCTCACGGGTGCCAATGCAGGAAATTACACCCTTTCATTGGTTGGCGCACCTACAACAACTGCTTCGATTACGGCGATTTCACCAGTTTTAAGCGGATTCTCTGCAATTAATAAAACCTATGAAGATCCTGAATTTGTATTGGTTAAGCCAGTTTCAGATAGTCCGGGTGCCTTTAGTTTTGCCAGCAGTGACGAAACAGTGGCAATCATCACAGGCAAAACGGTAACGATCCTCAAAGCCGGCACATCAACCATAACTGCCACCCAGACAGCCGATGGAGGTTATTCGTCTGCTGCAATACCGGCACTGCTCACAGTGGCCAAAGCGAATCAGCTGTTGACACTGACCTTGCCGACGGCAGCACCGCTCAATACTTTTACGGGAGCTTCCCTTGCCATCACGGCAACTTCTTCCTCGGCTTTGCAGGTAACGATCACTAGATCGGGTACGGCTACCGCGACGCTTAACGGTGCTCCGGGCAGTTACACATTAACAGGTGTAAGTGCATCAGGGACCGTAGTGATTGATGCAGCTCAGGCTGGGAATGAAAATTATAATGCCACTTCAATCAGCAAGAGTTTCGATGTACAGAAGAATAATCAAACCGTAGAATTCAGTGGTTCATTTGTACTGGACTATACTTTTGCACCTTCGTTAAGCATTAATTTGACAGCTGCAGCAACTGCAACTTCTACGTTGACCGTAAGTTATAGTGTGTTGAGCGGTCCGGCAACCATTTCAGGAAATACCCTGAATGTGTCGGGTGCCGGTACTGTTGTAGTTCAGGCTTCCCAGTCAGGTGATGCAAACACGAACCCTGCTCCAAACATCAATCAGAATATTGTCATCGGAAAAGCCACACCGGTACTCACTTTTGCCAATATCACCAAGACGTATGGAAATGCTCCGTTTACCTTAAGTGCCACTTCTGCCGGCACAGGTGGATTCAGATTTGACAGCAGTGACCAAAGTGTGGCAACAACGGCATTTGTTTCCGGGGCTACCACCGCGACTATCATCGGAGCGGGAACCACTACCCTTTCGGTGACCCGTGACGCGGATGCCAATTATATGGAGGCAACCGCTTCGGCTATGTTGACAGTATTAAAAGCAGATCAGGTCATTACAATAGATCCTTTGTCAACACCGGTGTCGGTTATGGACTTTGATAACACCCCTATCCAGGTAGTGGCTGCTTCAACGTCCGGTTTGCCGGTAACGCTGACCTTGGCCGCCGGAAGTGTGGCTTCATTGAGCGGATCCAACCAGTTATTCACAACACTGCAGATGGGAACAGTGACGGTGAACGCCGATCAGGCGGGTGATACCAATTACAATGCGGCATCACAGGTCACACAAACCATCACAGTTAGTAAAGCAAACCAGACCATTACTTTCAACGCATTGGCTGTCAGAAGTGTTGGGTCTGTCCCGTTTGGCTTGGTCGCAAGCAGTTCTTCTTTATTATCAATAAATTATACCAGCAGCAATACCGCCGTAGCCACCATCAGTGGAACCACTGTCACGGTAGTTGGTGCAGGTACCACCACAATAACCGCAAGTCAGGTTGGCAACGATTATTACAATGCTGCCACAAATGCGACTAGAATTCTCACAATCAGCACACTTACAGGAGATGTAAATGGTGACGGTAAGATCACCGCTCCTGAAATCGCAGGTGATAAAGACGGCGACGGCAAGATAACTCCTCCCGAGATTGCCGGTGACACCAATGGCGATGGCACGATTACCGATCCTGAAATAGCAGGCGATACCAACGGTGATGGCAAAATCACTGCTCCGGAAATTGCAGGCGATAAAGATGGTGACGGTAAGATTACCTTCCCTGAAATCGCAGGCGATAAAGATGGTGACGGCAAGATAACTTTCCCTGAAATCGCTGGCGACAATGATGGCGACGGCAAAATTACCTTCCCTGAAATCGCAGGCGATAACAATGGTGATGGTAAGATAACTGCTCCTGAAATTGCAGGCGACAAAGACGGTGATGGCAAAATCACCTTCCCTGAAATAGCAGGTGATAATGATGGCGATGGTAAGATTACTTCTCCTGAAATCGCGGGTGACAAAGACGGTGACGGCAAGATAACTGCTCCTGAAATCGCAGGTGACAAAGACGGTGACGGAAAAATTACTTTCCCTGAAATCGCAGGAGACAACGATGGTGACGGCAAGATAGCTGCTCCTGAAATCGCAGGCGACAATGATGGCGATGGTAAGATCACTTCTCCTGAAATCGCAGGCGACAACGATGGTGACGGAAAAATAACCTTCCCGGAAATCGCAGGTGACAAAGACGGTGACGGAAAAATTACATTCCCTGAAATTGTTGGCGACACAAACGGTGATGGGAAAATAACATTCCCTGAAATCGCAGGTGATAAAGATGGTGATGGTAAGATTACCTTCCCTGAAATCGCTGGCGATAAAGATGGTGACGGAAAAATAACATTCCCTGAAATCGCAGGCGACAATGATGGCGATGGCAAAATCACTTTCCCTGAAATTGCAGGTGATACCAATGGTGACGGAAAAATAACATTCCCCGAAATTGCAGGTGACAAAGACGGTGACGGAAAAATTACCTTCCCTGAAATCGCAGGTGACAACGATGGTGACGGCAAGATAACTGCTCATGAAATCGCAGGCGACAAAGACGGTGATGGTAAGATCACATTCCCGGAAATTGCTGGTGATAAAGATGGTGACGGGAAAATTACATTCCCTGAAATCGCAGGTGACAACGATGGTGACGGCAAGATAACTGCTCCTGAAATCGCAGGCGACAAAGACGGTGATGGTAAGATCACATTCCCGGAAATTGCTGGTGATAAAGATGGTGACGGGAAAATTACATTCCCTGAAATCGCAGGCGACAACGATGGCGACGGCAAAATAACTGCTCCTGAAATCGCAGGCGATAACAATGGTGATGGTAAGATAACTGCTCCGGAAATTGCTGGTGATAAAGACGGTGACGGAAAAATAACCTTCCCTGAAATCGCAGGTGACAAAGACGGCGACGGAAAAATAACTACTCCTGAAATCGCAGGCGATAAAGATGGTGACGGAAAAATAACATTCCCTGAAATCGCAGGCGATACTAACGGTGATGGCACGATTACCGCTCCGGAAGTTGCAGGTGATACCAATGGCGATGGTAAAATAACCTTCCCGGAAATCGCAGGCGATAAAGATGGTGACGGAAAAATCACCTTCCCTGAAATCGCTGGTGATAAAGATGGTGACGGAAAAATAACATTCCCTGAAATTGCAGGTGATAAAGATGGTGACGGAAAAATAACATTCCCTGAAATCGCTGGCGATAACAATGGTGATGGGAAAATAACATTCCCGGAAATCGCAGGCGATACTAACGGTGATGGCAAGATCACCTTCCCTGAGATCGCAGGCGACAAAGACGGCGACGGCAAGATCACTGCTCCTGAAATAGCGGGAGACAAAGACGGTGATGGCAAGATTACCTTCCCTGAAATCACTGGTGATAAAGACGGTGACGGCAAGATAACCTTCCCTGAAATCGCGGGCGACAAAGATGGTGACGGCAAGATTACCTTCCCTGAAATCGCGGGTGACAATGATGGCGATGGCAAGATCACTGCTCCTGAAATAGCGGGAGACAAAGACGGTGACGGCAAGATTACGTTCCCTGAAATTGCTGGTGACAAAGACGGTGACGGCAAGATTACCTTCCCTGAAATCGCGGGTGACAAAGATGGTGACGGCAAGATAATCTTCCCTGAGATCGCAGGTGATAACAATGGTGACGGCAAGATAACCTTCCCTGAAATTGCAGGCGACAAAGACGGTGATGGCAAAATCACCTTCCCTGAAATAGCAGGTGATAATGATGGCGATGGTAAGATTACTTCTCCTGAAATCGCGGGTGACAAAGACGGTGACGGCAAGATTACGTTCCCTGAAATCACTGGTGATAAAGACGGTGACGGCAAGATCACCTTCCCTGAAATCGCAGGCGATAAAGATGGTGACGGAAAAATAACCTTCCCTGAAATTGTTGGCGACACTAATGGTGATGGTAAAATAACCTTCCCTGAAATCGCAGGCGATAACAATGGTGATGGTAAGATAACTGCTCCGGAAATTGCTGGTGATAAAGACGGTGACGGAAAAATCACATTCCCTGAAATTGCAGGAGACAAAGATGGTGACGGCAAGATTACCTTCCCTGAAATCGCAGGTGATAAAGACGGTGACGGCATGATAACCTACCCTGAAATCGCGGGCGACAAAGATGGTGACGGAAAAATAACCTTCCCAGAAATCGCAGGCGATAACAATGGTGATGGTAAGATAACTGCTCCGGAAATCGCAGGTGATAAAGATGGTGACGGGAAAATAACCTTCCCTGAAATTGTTGGCGACACTAATGGTGACGGAAAAATTACCTTCCCTGAAATAGCGGGCGATAAAGACGGTGACGGCAAGATTACATTCCCGGAAATCGCAGGTGATAAAGATGGTGATGGTAAGATAACCGCTCCTGAAATCGCGGGTGACAAAGACGGTGATGGGAAGATTACCACACCTGAAATTGCAGGCGATACTAACGGCGATGGCATAATAAATGGCACTGAATTAACAGGTGACAAAAATGGTGACGGCAAGATAACCTTCCCTGAAGTACTTGGGGATACAAATGGTGACGGAACAAAAGATGTCGGAACCATCGTTGGTGACATCAATGGTGATGGGAAGATCACTTTCCCTGAAATTGCAGGTGATGCCAATGGTGACGGAAAGATAACCTTCCCTGAAATTGCGGGCGACACCAATGGCGACGGTGTGATTACCGTTCCCGAGATAACAGGCGACACCAACGGAGACGGGACAATTACATTGCCCGAAATCGCAGGAGATTCCAATGGTGACGGGAAGATAACTGTTCCCGAAATTGCAGGCGATCCTATGGTACAATTGAATACCCTGGCCAATCAGGTGGTTTGCAATAATTCAAACACTTCGCCGATAATTTTTGCAACCGGAAACACCGGCGGTTCGACAACCTATAGCTGGACTAATGATGTGGCAATAATCGGTCTTGCGGCTTCTGGAACGGGTCATATTGCAGGTTTTATGGCTGTAAACATGAGCACATCCACGGTCGTGGCAACGATTAAGGTGATACCAACTTATACAATCGGTTCAGTAATTCGTATTGGTCTGGCCAAAACCTTTACCATTACGGTTCATCCATCTCCGGCAGCTACAGCCGGATCCGACAGAACAATCTGTCTCAATTCGGGTACTACCCTTGGAGCTGCAACGGTAACAGGCAATACCTGCAGCTGGACGTCATTCCCTGCCGGATTTACCTCTTCACTGGCTAATCCTGTGGTGAATCCAAAGGTGACGACAACTTATACACTGATTGAAAGTATTACAACAACCGGATGTACCAGTAGTCATAGTGTGATTGTGACCGTCAAACAATTAATTGTACCTACGGTTACGGGTCAGAGGGCAGTTTGTGCCGGAACGAGTGGTGTTACTTATTCTACAGACGCGTTATTGACAGGCTACCAATGGACACTGCCTCCGGGTGCAAAGATTGTTTCCGGAGCGGGTACCAGCGCAGTTATTGTTGATTTTAGTGCAGCAGCTTCTATCGGGTTTGTCGCGGTAAGTGGTCTAAGTGAGTGCGGAACAGTCCTCATTTCAAATAACTATCCGGTAATGGTCACTCCTGTTCCGGTTGCACCTCGAATTATCGGACAGGGACATACCCTGATCAGCAGTGCAGACGCAGGAAACCAGTGGTACCTCGACAGCAAGCCTGTTACAAACAATGGAACCGCAAAACAATACATGGCCCTCGAAGGTGGTACCTACACGGTTAAGATAAGCCGGAACAATTGCTGGTCTGAATCCTCCTATTCTTACGCCTTGTCTCCAATGTCACAAAGCGAAATAGAGGTGGATGTATTTCCAAATCCGAGTCATGGTCATTTTAACCTCAAAATCGCCACAGGCAAACCCGAAGAAGTGACCATCGATATTATGAATAAAAACGGCAAGCTGCTGTGGAGAAAGGAGAAAATACTGGTAGACAATAATTATCTGGAACCTATCGATTTTTATAATATTCCTCCGGCGATGTACGTGATAAAAGTCTACAATTCGAATGTCAATAAGTCATTTAAACTAATTATCACAAAGTAAATAATGAAATAAATGACAAATAATTTATGCTATAAAAAATGAAGAAAGCCCTTACATACAGCTTTATACTGATATTATTCTGTACTAAAACAGCTTTGGCGCAGTCGCTTCCAACCGGTCAGGAAGTACGTTACAACCCGATCTCTACGGCTGTCCCGTTCCTGACTATCACCC
>JBAXOA010000165.1:0-8069 GCA_037133495.1 Mariniphaga sp.
GTGACCCTTTCGAAAGCGGAAAGTTCACGTGGAAACCGAATAAATGATGATCAGGGAAAAGAGGTGCAGGCTCAGCGGCTTTCAACAGGCGAACTTGTGTTTCTTGCTTCGGATATTCCGGCATTTGGATCACGTCATTACCAGGTAATTGCGGGTAAATCATCGCTGACAATTGGCTGTAAAATCGACGGCACCACCCTCGAAAACCAGCTTCTGCGTGTTAAAATCGACCCGGTTACGGGCAATATCACACAATTGGTAACACTTGCCAACGGTCGGAATTTCGTGGATGTCAAAGTCAACGAAGGACTTAATGCCTTTCGCTGGATGCCTGGCGACAGCGATAATGCGCGGGGAGATTCAGCTGTTGTAATTTCAACCGTCGAATCGGGGCCTCTTGTTGTTGAGTTGCTTGTTTCCTCAAAAGGAACAGGGTGTCGTGCCGTTTCACGCTCGGTGAGATTGGTTCAGTGTCAACCGTGGGTTGATATTACCAATGTAGTGGATAAATTGCCTCTCGAAGCAAAAGACGGTGTCCATTTTGGTTTTGGATTTGATATTCAAAAAGCAACAACGCGAGTCGATATTCCCTGGGGTGTAATGCAGGTTGAAAAAGACCAATGGGCCGCAGGTAACCGCAATTGGCTCACCATGCAACGATGGGTTGATATTTCAAATGAAAAAGATGGTGTTACCTGGTGTTCGCTCGATGCACCACTTATTGAAAGCGGTGCAATGACGGCCAATCAGACTGGTACCTGGAGTGGAGAACGGAAACCGTGGCTTCGTATACTCGAACCCAGCTCAATTATTTATTCGTGGGTGATGAATAATCACTGGTTCACCAATTTTCCTTTGACACAGGACGGTCCGGTCACATTCCGTTATCGTATTCTGCCCCACGGAGCTTATGATGCTGCAACAGCCAACCGCTTTGGTCTGGAACAGTCGCAACCCCTTGTGTCGCTCGCGGCCAGTGCCAATGCCATTTCCAAACCACTGATCGCCTTGGACGGATCAACTGCAATAACCGTCTCAATTCTTAAATCAACTACAGCGGCTAAAACGGCAATCATCCGTTTGCGTTCTGTATCCGATAAAGATGAAATGGTGAAATTATCGTGGCCGGCAGGCAGTCCGGCATCTGTAAACCTTTGTGAAACAGAGGAGATATCCGGTCCAAAAATCAATAACGAACTATCCGTTCCCGCAAATGGGATGGCTACTTTAAAAGTTGTTTGGTAATTTATTTTAACCTTTACCTCTCCAGCTTGGAATAGTGCAATCCGATAAAATTGGTTAAATTTGGAACTATAAATACTGCACCATGGATAAAAGAGTAATAAATATTGATCCCGATATTTTAGGGGGAACACCCGTGTTCTTTGGGACCAGAGTGCCAATTAAAAATCTTTTTGATTACTTGGAAACCGGTGATTCAATTGATGTCTTTCTTGAAGACTTTGAGGGTGTAAGTAAGGACCAGGTTGTGAAAGTTCTTGAGATGTCGCAAAAGCTGATTGAAACTTCAACAAACATTCTAAATGAAAATTTTGCTTGATGAATGCGTGACAATAGACAAGAGCCTGATATTTCAGCAAAATCTTGACAGATATCCAGTTACAATAGTCGTTTTGAATAGTCAAACTAGCATAATTGAAGAACTTATCACCTTTATAGCCTCTTTCAAATCTCAGGTTGAAAAATTTCAAAAGTGTAAAGCATATGTTATAGAAAGATAAATAGGAAAACCAAATGATTCACAAATGAAATTCGAACCTGATTATTATCAAATCCTTGAGGTATTAAATAACCGGCGTCCTGCACGTCTGCCGTTGTATGAGCATCACATCGACGCGCCGTTTATCTCAAAAGTACTGAGAGAAAACATTTCTTCGCAAGGATTGAAAAACCATGAACTGGAGGAATATTATCGCAAAGTGATCGGATTCTGGAAGGATATGACCTATGATGCGTTCGATTTTGAAGCGGCGATCTGTGATATTCTGCCCGGTCACGGAGCAATCATGGGCGGAATGGCAGGACCCATACAGACCAGAGCGGATTTTGACAACTATCCATGGGAAGATATTCCAAAGATATTTCGGGAGACCTATACTCCCCATTTTGAGGCGATCAGAAAGACCCTGCCTCCAGGAATGAAGGCTTACGGTGGCTGTGGTTACGGAATCTTCGAGGCAAGTCAGGATCTGGTCGGATACGAATATTTATGCGTGATGCAATGCATGGATCCTGAACTTTTTGCTGATATCTTCAAAAAAATAGGAGACCTATGGGAGATACTTTGGTCATGGGTAATTGAGAATCATTCCGATATATTCGTCTTTTTTAGGATGGGTGATGATCTTGGCCATAAAACCTCGACAATGCTTGAACCTGATATTATCCGTCAGCACATCTTCCCTCAGTATAAAAAAGTGATCGATTTAATCCATCGTTCCGGGAAGAAGTTTTTGCTCCATTCGTGTGGAAATATTTTTCCCTTGATGGAGGATATCATCAGTCTTGGGATTGATGCCAAACACTCCAACGAGGACCAGATCGCTCCTTTCCCCGATTGGATTGAAAAATATTCAGACAGAATCGGACTTTTTGGTGGTTTCGACCTGAATCTGCTGGTTTTGGAAAAGCCTGAGTCAGTATTTCAAATTGTACTTGAGCAGGGAACCCTTTTTCGCAAAACCGCAAAGGGATATGGTCTGGGATCCGGTAATTCAATTCCTGAATATATTCCTGTTGATGGGTTTATGGCAATGATTGAGGCAGTAAGGGAAATTAGGAGAAAAGAGTAAATTCAAAAACGCTTAATGCATTAATAATTAATTATCAGTTAAATGAATAAAGTTCTCTTGAAATGCACAATCGCCTCTGCTTTGGGCGGTCTTCTGTTTGGCTACGACACTGTAATTATCAATGGTGCAATGCTCAATCTGGTAAAGTATTTTCAGTTATCTCCCGCATTGCAGGGCTGGACTGTGAGTTCTGCGCTTATTGGATGCATATTAGGCACTATTCTCATTGGCCCGCCAGGTGATTTATATGGTGCAAAACGGTTGCTGCAATTGTTGGCAATATTGTTTTTAGCATCTTCTGTCGGTTGTGGTTTAGCTCCTGATATTACTACTTTTATTATTTTCAGGTTCATTGGGGGTCTTGCAATAGGAGGCGCTTCAGTACTCTGTCCGGTTTATATTTCCGAAATATCTCCTCCTAAACACAGGGGAGTCCTTGCTTCTACTTTTCAACTGGCAATTGTATTGGGGATTTTGTTATCTTTAATCACCAATTATCTGTTGTCGAATATCGGTGATCAGAACTGGCGCTGGATGCTTTTCAGTGGTGCCATTCCGGCTGTTGCATTTTTTCTGATGCTTTTGGTGATCCGGAAGAGTCCGCGCTGGCTGGTGAAAATGGGCCGTATAGCTGAAGCAAAAAAGAATATTGAAGATTTGTCCTCACATGAAATCGATACCGAGCAAACGATTCTCGAAATACAGGAATCCATCAGCACAGAAAAAGCGGGCAAAAGAATAAATCTGTTCAAAAAACCGTATCGCAAAATAATTTTCATCGGCATATTTGTGGGCATATTTAGTCAGCTCACAGGAATTGGAGTGGTGTTTTATTATTCCTCTCAGATTTTTAGCATTGCCGGATTTTCGGGGGCTAATTCAATGATTCAAAGTGTAATATTGGGTGTTACTAATTTAGTCTTCACCCTTATCGCAATGACGGTTATTGACAAGGTTGGCCGAAAAAAATTGCTGCTGTTCGGACAAATGGGAATGGTGATCGTACTGGGTTTATTTGGTTATGGTCTCCTGACGGGAAATATTTCCGGTTATTGGCTGGTGGCATTGTTAGTGGCCTATATCGCATTTTTTGCCGCTTCACAAGGAGTGGTAGTTTGGGTGCTGCTCTCAGAGATGTTCCCGAATATTATCAGGGCCAGAGGTGCCTCGATGGGTTCGTTTGCCAATTGGGCAGTAAGCGCCTCCCTTAATTTTTTCTTCCCGGTGGTTATCGGATTTTTCGGTACAACGCAAATCGCTCAACAATACGGAATGGGCTATGCTTTTATCTTCTTCGCGGTTGTCACTTTTATCGGGTTTATTTATTTGAAAAAATACATTGTTGAAACAAAGGGTAAAACACTTGAACATATTGAAAAAGAGGCACTTTGCTAATCTATGATTTGACCATTGATCATTGACCATTGATCATTGATAAATTGACCATTGACTATTGATAAATTGACCATTGACTATTGACCATTGATAATTTGACCATTATACGATGACCCCAAGAGAAAGAATTCTTGCCCTTCTTAAAGGAGAACAACCCGATCAGGTTCCGTGGTTTGGGGATCTCGATTATTGGGCAAATTCGCTGATAAAGCGTGGATTAAAACCGGAAGGATTTATTGGCTCCGATGATTATATCAGTTGGTATCGCGAATTGGGCGTAGGCTTTTATCTTCAGGGTTACTTCCCTTATAAGCAGATATTTAACAATTGTACCATTAACGAATGGCATGAAGGTGCAAGGCGTTACAAAGAAATTATTACGCCAATTGGTTCTGTGCGAGAGTGTTGGGAATATATACTCACCTCGTTTTCTGAAGGACCTATTGAACATTTTATGAAAACAGAGGAAGATATCCCGGTCATGAAATTTATTTATGAAAACACCCGCTTTGAACCCGATTATGATTTTGCGAAGCTTCGCAAACAGCAAGTCGGAGATCATGGTATTGTTTTGTGTTATCTGCCGAAGAGTCCTTTCATGCATCTGATGGCGCTCGAAGCCGGAGTTGTGGCAGTTACCATGGCCGCACTGACTATGCCCGATGAATTTCAGGAACTGCTTGATACGATGAAAAAAGCTTTTGATCAGGCAGCTCAGATCGCAGTGGATAGTCCCGCCGAAGTGTTGATGATCCCTGAAAATCTCTCGTCCGAAATGGTAGGTCCCGAACTTTTTAGGTTGTATATGTATGATTATCAGAAAGAATGGACCAGTAAAATTAAAGATGCAGGTAAGTATTCATTTATTCATATCGACGGAACTTTAGGCGGATTATTGCACGAAGAGGCAGCTGTTGGATTTTCGGTCCTTGAAGCTTTAACGCCCTATCCGGTTGGTGATTTAAGATTTGAAGAACTGGCAGAAGTTTGCGGTGATTCAAAAAGTATCATTTGGGGTGGGATTCCCGGAGTCTATTTTACAGCCAGCGTAAGTGAGGCTGAATTTGAAAGACATCTGAAACAGATTCTTGCCATTATGATTACTGCTCCTCGATATGTCCTGGGTGTAGCTGATCAGGTGCCTCCTGACGGACTCGAAAGCAGGGTGAAGCGGGTCGCTGGATTAGTCAATGATTTTGGAAAATACAGGAGTTAAATAAAGTCAACGTAAATCTGAAAATAATGGAAACTAAGTTTGCTCTATTTCTATACGTGTGCCTCTTTGGTTTGTCAGTAAATGGTTTTTCACAGCGGTCATATTCTCCGGCAGACCCCGAATATTATGCTATGGAGCGCCAGCAAATACGGTTTGATGATCAACAAATAATGCTTTTTAATTACAGGGGTTTTGTTTCTCCCCGTCAGTATAGTATTACAAGTTTTACCAATGTGCAATTTCTTCCCTTCAGCGCACCTTCCTATGTTTTTAATCTGAATTTTTTTGATGCCGGCACGGGGAAAACAATCCGCGATGATGTTCCTTCAATTTGGGATAAGTGGATCAACGAAGGTCAAGGAATTGATCCCTTGGGTGCCAACTTTCGACCTAATTCACCTTTTTTGATGGTGACTCAGGATGAAACCTGGCAACCGAATGCTTATTTCAGATCGGGTACTTTTCACAAGGAAATTGAAGGTAAATGGTTAAGTTTTTCTATCCGAAGCTGTACCAGTGTCTCTTACAGTAATGATGAGGTATTTTTGAAAATTGTATTGAAAAACCGGAAGGAAAAGCCGTTGAAACTGACCTTGATTCCACAACAAATTGCCCGGCAATTAAATTGTGACGGTGTCAAGGGCGCTGACAGTGCCCGTCAAATCGATCCCTTTACCTTGGGCAGCGATCAGATGCTGGCAAGAGTCTCTTCAGATATTGAAACGGTCAGTGAGAAAGGTTTTGAATTAACTTTGCCTCCCGGGGAATTTGTGACTGCCTGTTTTGCAGTGAAGTTTTATACTCCGGGTACGAAAGCACCGGAGATTTTCCAGAAAGACATCTTGCTCAGAATGAAACAGACCGAACAAGTGACCAGAGAAAAATTGAAATGGGCCTATGAGAATGTCCCTAAACTGGAGAGCACAAATAAGAAGTTTCAGGAATATTATTACCGTTGCCTTTTGTCGGTTCTGATGTGTCGTTACGAAAATCCCAATTATATAACAAATCCTTTTTGGGCAGTGGGCTACTGGCCTTTTACCATCAGCTGGGACACCTCATACGCTTCTGATATTTTAGCAATGCTTGATCCAAAAAGTCTGAAAGAAGCGCTCCTGACCGATTTTCGTGAAGTACAGATGAAAAAAACCTATGTGAGCTGGAAAGGAGCAAAATGGGAAAATTTGTATATTCAAGAGCCTTTCGCTCTGCAGATTATGATTGAAGCTTACCTTCGCCATACAGGTGATTATAGCTTGTTTAATGAAAAAGCCGGAAATGGTACCGTTTGGGAATGGATGCAGCGATGGGTCAACGAGTTGAAAATTAACTACACCAACAAGGATGGATTGATGGATGTTGGTTACGACACACAGAAAATAATTGAGATAAGGACCGACGGATATAATCATGTGGTGCCAATTGTGAATGTGTTAACTGTTCATTTGCTCTATCGTATGTCCGAGTGGGCAAGGTTGCTAAAAGATAATAATCGTGAAATTTATTTTAAAGATGCCGAAAAACTGAAATTATTGATGAACCAGCACCTTTGGAATGATCAATTGGGTTGGTTCGAAAATCTTTATCCTGACGGCACAAAAGAGGCCATCTGGACTAACCACCTGTTCGATGCACTGGGAACGGATTATCTGACAGGGAAGCAGATTAATAAATTGGTTAGTCACCTCAGGGAGGGGGAGTTTCTTGGGAAATACGGCGTTTATTCTATTGCCCGAAAGGATAGTATTCACTGGGATCTAATTGATTCGGACTGGGGCGGTGGCGGACAATATGCCGGAATGCCCGGACGTATCTCCCGTAACCTCTATAACCAAGGATTTCCGGAACTGGCATGGGAAATCCTGAAGCGACACATGCGCTACATCGATTATTTTCCTTATCTGCCCCAAAATCCAAGGACGGATGCACCTATTCAGGATCGTTCATCTATGCCTGTTGAAATATCAGCCGGAGCTGGAATGGAAGCGATCATCTTCGGAACTTTTGGTATCAGCATTGATAAGAACGGATTGACAATCAAACCGAATACCCATGAAGAATTAGGGGTGACGACCCTCCGCGATTTTAAATACAAAGGAAAATCAGTTTCAATTGAGCTCAATAAGCGTAATTTCCTGGTGTATCAGGATGAAAAATTGATAGCGACAAAGCCCTTTGGAGATTCAGTAGTGGTTCATTAAAATCAGCCGTATTATTTGAAAATTATTTAATCAGTTTTTTATGAAACTTACCATCAGCTTTCTTTTTTCACTTATCCTGATGAGTTTACCACTCCTGGCTAAAAAACCAGGTGTTCCTGTTTTTATTTCCGGCACCGAAGGGTATAAAATCTTCAGGATACCTGCAATTATAGCTGCACCTGGAGGGGAACTCCTTGCTTTTGCTGAAGGTCGTGTAAATGGAGCCGATGATTTTGGAAACATTGATATTGTGATGAAGCGAAGTACCGATCATGGAAAAACATGGAGCAAATTAACTACGATTGTTGATCTCGAAAAGCTTCAGGCCGGTAATCCTGCACCGGTGGTTGATTTACAGGATCCCAATTATCCGAAAGGACGGATATTTCTTCACTAGTGTCTCTTAAAAATAGTTAAATACTTCTGTAAAATACTTATAATCAA
>JBAXOA010000166.1:0-8059 GCA_037133495.1 Mariniphaga sp.
GCAGCTGCAATTGGAGTTCGATGCTTTTTAACATAAATTAATAGACACTAGTGATCTCACGATCGAAAAAGGATATGCGTTAAACAATATTGCCAGTTCGCTGCTCTTCGAAAGGGAATATCGAAAAGCGCTGGGTTATACTCAAAAATCGCTAAAACTTCAGATGCAAAATCATGATAGTAAAGGAATTGCATATGCATGGCTGAGAATGAGTGACGTGTACAGTAATCTGGGGCAAAGTGATTCACTTTTAATCGCAGCTCAATATGCCTATGTGCTGTTTAAAGAGCTGGGCATTAAAGAGAATTCATTGAATGCATTGTTAAACATAGCACGTGCCAGAGAACAGAAGGGTGAGGATGACGCCGCTTTAACATGTTATTTGGAAATCATAAATGATTCGTCTGCTACCGGCGAAATTGTTCAGAACCTTTATGGTGAGCTTATTCGTTTTTACAATCGTTTAAAACTGCCAAATCAATCTATTTACTATGCAGAAAAATGGTTAAAGGGCAGCAGAAATAATGATATTATTGTTAGAAATATAGCAAAAGCCTATGTTTTGAAAGGTGATTTTAAAGAGGCATTTCGCTATTCACTTATGAGTATCGCAATCAGAGACAGTCTGTTAAAAGAGGAAAGTTTCCGCCAAATAAATAATCTGGAAATTCTTCATGAAACAAAAGAAGTTGCAGAAGAAAACACCGACCTCAAGTTAAAATTAAACAATAAGAATCTGCTTATTTCTGCATTTGTACTGATTCTGTTTCTGATTAGTCTATTGGTATTGCTTGCACACCTCAAACGAAATCAACTAATCCAATTGAACAAATTATTGAATCAAAAAAATGATGAAATTTCCTTACAGCACGATAATCTTCTGGAACTAAAGCAGACAAAAGATAAATTTTTCTCAATTATTGCTCATGATTTAAGAGGGCCAATAGGTAATACATCAGATCTTCTCGCTGTACTTACAATGAACGAGAGCGAATACACAAAGCAGGAACTACTTGAGAATCTGATTTTAATATCCGATTCGTCAAACGCCACGTTTAAACTTCTGGAAAATCTGCTCACATGGGCCCGTGACCAGAGGGGCGAAATTGTTTTCAATACATTACAAAACGATTTATTCAAATTAGTACAATCGAATATCGAGCTGTTTACATCGCTTGCCCAAAATAAGAAAATCACCTTAGTTAATAGCCTTGATGCAGATTTAATCTTTGATTTCGATCACGAAATGATTAATACAGTAATTCGGAATCTGATCAATAATGCCATTAAATATACCAATGAAAACGGTCAAATAATCATAATGGCCCAATCGATCGGTGATGAAATCGAAATCACGGTTCAGGATAACGGAATCGGAATGGAGTCGGAATATGCAAAAAAATTGTTTATTCGTAATCTGGACAGAAAGATAAAGCAGGGAACCAAAGGAGAAAGTGGGACCGGATTAGGGCTGATTCTTTGTAAAGAGTTCATTGAACGACATCATGGCGAAATATGGGTCGAAAGTGAACCGGGAAAAGGAAGTGCATTTAAATTCAATCTTCCAATCAGTCAACCGAAACAAAATCAGTCGTAACAAAAGTCTGACTTACAACTCTTTCCGAAACCTTGGTAAATGCCCATGGGCCATATATTCCAAAAGTGACCACAGTCAGTAATATTTGACCCCAGATGAAGATGAAGTCGGACCGAAGATCTCCGCCATATCCCATGGTGATCTGTTTTCCGTCAACTACATTGCTCCTGGTGTGTTCCGCAAAGTACCGGTATAAACGAATAAAAGCCATAGGGAAATAGATCCCGAAAGTGATAGCTGCCAACACTGAGTCAATTGCGTTTTTTCCAATTGCGGGGAAAAACTCTGTGATCGACCAAATATCCTTAAAAAAAGATGCAAAAAACCGGAATATAAATACCAGAATAAATACCAGAATAACCGCAAGCAAAAGCTCTACTGCAATCTTTCCAACAGCAGGAAAAAATCTGGTTTTCGAACTGATCAGATAATCTTTGTACCGAATGTCAACCATCCATTTAAACGTCAGATAAAGATTAGGGATAAGACTAAACATAACAATCAACTGGTAGATCCACAGATCAATCTCAGAATCCAAAATACTGAAAAGAACAATTCCAACCACCAGGAATGGTATAAAAATGGTTAGCGACATAATCAAAAAAAGCCGGCTGCCTGTTCCAATAAATGAAAACCGATGGTTATTATAAATCGAATGACCTACAAAATAACGGTGAATATTTTTAATAAACCAAGGAACATATATTCCAAAAGTAATAAATGAGAATACAAGCCCTAAAATTATGATTTTCACGAATCTATCCCATGAGTAATCGCAAGCCAACTTCATCCCTTTGAATTCAATGCTTTGGATTCCAAGTTTGGCCAGAAAAAAAACAAAGACAAAACCCATCGTCAGAACAACAGCCAAATACAGAAAAATTATTTTTGAAGGTCCGTCAGCAGAGATATCCGAACTATTGACTTCTGTTATCTGTTCGAGCAAAAGATGAATCGGAAGCATAAAGAAAAAAATAAATGCAATCCAAATTGGGAGCAGGCGATTACCGGTTAATGTAAAATTCAGATTGCTTTTCACTTTAAAAATGCATAAAATATTAAAACTTTGTAATAAAAGAAGGGTTTTAAGCAAGCAACAATAAGTCAACATATTGATAGAATGCAATATAGCCACAAACAGCTTTTCGATCTAAAATTATAAAGTTCTTACAACAACAAACAGGAAACGTTAAAATATATTTGCAAAAAAGATGTTGTTGATATCAGTCAGCACTTTTGTCAAAGCTAAAACCTTTAAATGGGAATAGAGCCTTCCTTTTTCAACAGCATCAGCAGAAACGTTAAACCTATGGCGAAGAATATTGCAATGGCGAGAACCGAGTAGCGCATACTTCCAGTAATTACCTCAATAATTCCAAAACTAAAGGTTCCTGCCACAGTAGCGAGCTTTTCCATCACATCATAAAAGCTAAAAAAAGAGGTATGATCGGTAGTATCAGGAAGCATCTTCGAATAAGTGGACCGGGCAAGTGATTGTGAACCTCCCATCACAATACCAATAAATACCGCAGCAATGATAAATCCTGCTGCTCCTTTTATTGTGAAAGCATAAACACAAATTATCACCCATACGATTACAGATAACATCAATGCTTTCAGATTACCAATTTTACCGGAGAGCCTGGCAAAAAACCAGGCGCCAAACATGCCAACCAATTGAATCATCAATATTGTTGGAATTAGTATGCTTTCATTTAGTCCCAACTCTTTCTCACCGTAAGTTGCCGCCATAAACATCGTTGTGAGCATCCCCATCATCAGAAAGAAAAAGGCGATCAGGTAGATGCTCAATCGAAACGACTTTCTCACTTCGATAAAAACAGTTTGCAATTCACGGTATCCATTGGAGAAAACCCGATCACCTTTTGTCCGTTTACTGAAGACATATTTAGGCAAATACCTGAATGTAAGGCTTGAAAAGCCTATCCACCAGATAAAAACAGTTAAAAAAGAGATTCGGGCCGGCATGTCTGACTGCTTATCGAAGCCGAACAATCCGGGCTTCATGATCATCAGTAAATTAAATAATAATAGGATTACACCTCCCAGATAGCCCATCGAATAGCCACGTGCGCTGATACGATCCTGATCTTCAGGCTCGGCAATCACAGGGAGAAATGAGTTGTAAAAAACGATGCTGCCACCATATCCCAATGTTGCCAATGAAAAAGCGATCACACCTAATTCAATATGACCGGCATCGAAGAAAAACAACATTCCACAGCCTGAAGCACCAATAATCGTAAAGGCACGCATAAATCCTTTTCGGCGGCCTGTATAATCGGCAATTGAAGAAAAAAGTGGCGATCCAATTGCAACCAGAAGATAAGCGGCTGCAATTGCCCACGAATAAAGGGCAGTATTCACCACCTTAAATCCAAAGAAGGAGACCATAAAATCCGTTCCATGGCGCGTAACAGTATTATAATAAACAGGAAAAATAGCCGATGCGATGGTCAACTGATAGACTGAGTTCGCCCAGTCGTACATCACCCATGCCCGTACAACTTTTGGATCACCTTTTTCAATCCCCGGAATCTCTTTTCCTTTTATCAATGGCTGAACAATTAAGTTTCAAGTCCCAAAAGTAGAAAATTCCGAAAGATAAGGTACAACAAATGTAAAAAACCTCACCTTGATGATAATTCAGGAGGTAAGGGTTAAACTCGGGATGAAGTGTTAATTAACAGCGTAGTTAGATACTTTGATTTTCACTTCGGTAATCTTTTAGAAGTGAAAGAAATAAACCAGAACCGAATAAAATCATGGCTATAGAAAGGAATGGCGCTTGTTTCAGAATCAAAAACTGTATTTCATTTTCAGAGATCAGAAATGAAAGTGGTATCAATACATACAGTATAGCAAGTGCCATCACTTTTTTGTTGCTGATCGTTTTCCTGGAACTTATGATCAGGAAAAGGGCAATCCCCAATACTAAAAAGCACCAAACTACATTAACGGGCGAACTGACCAAATAATAAGGTTCTCCATTCGGGAATGAAATGGTTAGCGGGAAGATGGCGGCAAATATTCCAAATAATACCGCGATGCGTGAAGATTTTTGAGTTTGCATTTTGTCTGACATATAAATGAATAATTCGACAAATGTATTGTCCTTCACATGGAAAAACGAACTTTCGAAGGTGGAAAAAGGATGGAGCGGAGGGTGGAAAGAGGATCAACCCTGAGCTAAAAGAAAAATTGAAAATAAAATCCCTTACTAAATTTCATTGTGATTTTCGGCAAGCCGGGCAGCTTCCTTGCGATTGGAAACCTTCAAAACTCTGTAGATATTGTTGATATGTGTCTTTACGGTGCTAAGACTGATAAAAAGTTCGTCAGCGATTTCTTTATTTGATTTTCCATCCCCTATATTTTTCAGCACCTCTCGCTCACGTTCCGAAAGTTTCTCAACTAGCGGATTACCTGTACCATTTCCTTTCGCATCCAGTTCGGCAAGGATCGATTTTAACCGGTTATCCTGACTCTGCCGATCAATGTTTAACCAGATTTTTGCGGTTGCAAAGGTTAAAACAATTAATAGAATCGCAATATAAGGGGCATTGCTCCAAAACCATTCGACATGGTTTTTTGTGAAGGAAAAACCAATTGCTGATAATGCGGTGAAGATCATTACTCCGACAAGAATTCTCTGTATTTTCTTATTGATCACCATAAAATGTAAGTAGAAAGAATTGAAGAATTACCCTTTAGTAAGCATTCTAATTTTCCTTATAAAATTGAATTCCTTTAGTATATTCGACCTGGTATTTCCCGTTTTTATCAGAGTAGATCATGTAAGCCTCAAGTTCCGGATGTCGTTTCAGGACTTCACGTGCCCCTTCGAGGCCAAGAACCATCAAAGGCGTGTCGTAGCCATCAGCAGTAATGGCATCATTAGCAATAACAGTTACGCTTAGCAAATTATTTTTATACGGATAGCCGGTATGCGGATCGATAATATGAGAAAATTTCTGACCATTCTCCTCAAAATATTTTCGGTAATTACCTGACGTGGTCACCGATTTATTATCCAGAAGGATAATCGTCTGAAGGCTTTCGTTGGCTGCAGTACTCCCGTCCACAGGTTTATCTACCCCTATTTTCCAGAATTCGCCTTTCGGATTTTTCCCTTTAGTCCTAACTTCACCTCCTATTTCAACCATGAAGTTTTTAATTCCAAGTGTCTCAAAGTAACGGTAAACAACATCAACAGCATACCCTTGAGCAATTGAGTTGACATCAATTTTAATACCCGGAAGCGCTTTTATCAGCTTTCTGCTCTGCAGTCTGATTTTTTCCATTCCTACAAATTGCAGTAAACTATCAATTTTAGAGGAATCAATCAGCACCTTTTTTTCAGGTCCAAAACCCCAGGCATTTACGAGCGGACCAACCGTAAGGTCAAGTGCACCATGGGTTTCTTTATTTATTTCAACTGATTTATTATAAACTTCAATAAACATATCATCGACCAGAACGGTAGAATCATTTTGGTTAATTCGCGACACAATCGAATTAGGAATATATTCTGAAAAAGTAAGATCGAAAGTTTTGAATATTTTGTCAACCGGATCCGACAAATCCTGATCAGCCTTATCTTCGTAGGTGATGTGAAATGTGGTGCCCTGGGTGAACCCGGAAATTTTTCTGTATGGAGCAGATTTCTCAGCGCAGGAACTTAAGCATAACAGTCCCGTTAAAAGACACAAAAATTGAATAATTTTCATTTGATCTAAAGCATTGAAAGCTTCAAAAATACAAAGAATTGACTAATATTGCACGGTAATAATCACCTCTAACGTTTTGCCCGCAACCATTAAAGTCATTGTGAACGCCTACGAAAGAAGTCGATACAATAAAATCGCAGAGCAAAAGGCTGATAATTATTTAACTGAAAGATGAAAGTACTAAGTTTAAATCTATTAATTCGGATCAAATGAGTAAAATAATAAAATTCGGAGAGGATGTTGAAGGATACAGCATCCCGGTATTAAACGAGCGGGAAATCAGGGCCGCAGCCGGGATCCTGTTTTTGATGATGTATACCACTATTATGATGGTGCTGATGAAAGGTAACTTTGTTCCACTCAAATATGCAGTGGTTATTTTCCTTACAGATATTGTCATACGTGTCTTTGTGAATCCGAAATTCTCACCAACACTGATCATTGGACGGTTGATAGTCCGCAACCAGACTCCCGAATATGTAGGAGCTAAACAAAAGAAATTCGCATGGATTATAGGGGTAATTCTAGCCCTGACGATGTTTATTCTGCTTGTTGTTGTTAATTCCTACAGTCCTGTAACGGGGATTATCTGTCTCATTTGCCTGATCTTTCTGTTCTTTGAGTCGGCATTTGGCATCTGCATTGGATGCAAATTCTATTCGTGGATTTACAAGGAGAAAGCTCAATATTGCCCTGGTGAGGTTTGTGAATTGAAAGACAGGCAGGCAATTCAAAAAACATCCTGGGTGCAGTTGCTAATCGTTTTAGTTTTTATAGCTTATATTTTTGCGACTGTTACTGTCTTTAAAGAGAGTTTCAGTAAGAAACCATTTGATTTGTTTGGCATTGAAAAACATGAGGTCTCTAAATAAATAGATTTTATTGGAATATTATTACAGTATTAGCACTCCAACAAAATTAATTATTGTCGCCGCCTTTCGGCAGAAGGATCGTGCCAATAATTTTACCAACAGATTTAACTTCATAATTATCAGAATACTCAATTACATAAAGCGCACTATTCATATATCCTCCAAATCCTGAATGTTTCTGAAAACGATATTCGGCCTGAAGCAGATCCATACCATAAGAGGGGTTGGAAATTGTGAAATTCTTACCTGATTTTCCCAGAGATGAGAGAAAATATAAGGCAATATCGTATCCCTGAAAACTAAAGGGCGTTGGTTCACTTTCAAATGAAAACCGATATTTCTCAATAAAGGCATTTACTTTAGGATTTGTGTAATCGATAAAGTAAGGAGATAAATAATGAAATTTAAGATCGTGAAGATGCTCAATATCAATACTTTGCATCTTTGTATATTCTTGCAGCCCAATTACAGTTATTTTATTTATTTTGGAGATCGTGTTTAGACGAGTCAGGGCAACACTTACATTTACTTCGCTGGGGTCAGTTAAGACAACAATATTTTCCACGTCGGCCTTAAGCATCGCTTCCAGCGTTGAAGTTCCTTCAGCCCAAATATTATATTGTCGGATCTTACCTGATTTATGGTTTATCCGATCGAAAATTTGCTTTTCATCGCCTGAATTTGATCCGTGATTAAGCATAATAATATTCTGATCTGCGAAATTTTCGGCAATATAGTCGGCAGTGCCGGCAACACGAAGCTTTCGTTCAGGATTGATCTGATAATAACCCGGAGTAGAAGCAACGAACCGGCTGTCGGAGGAGAGTGGCGAAACCATA
>JBAXOA010000167.1:0-7911 GCA_037133495.1 Mariniphaga sp.
GGGTTTTGGTGCCCGCCCGACAGGAAAGTGTATATTTGAGCGGCAGAACCACGCGGCAACATCGGAGGTAATCCTCCGGCCTAGGGCTAGCTGCGGGGCTTTACGGGTGGACAGGTTTACAGGTAACCTGTAACTTTTTTTGTAACTTGTAACTTGTAACAGTTTTTGTAACCAGCTAAATATACCCGGCTTAAAATAGATATATGCAAATAAAAGAGCGTTTTGAGAGAGTGATCGAATGGTTTAAAGTGAACATGCCTGTCGCGGAGAGTGAACTTACTTATAATAATCCTTACGAGTTAATGGTCGCTGTGATTTTGTCGGCTCAGTGTACCGACAAAAGGGTCAATCTGATCACGCCGGAGCTGCTTAAGCGTTTTCCTACTCCCGAAAAGCTCGCGGAAGTTGAGCCGGATGAAGTTTTCGAATACATTCGGTCGTGCTCTTATCCGAACAATAAAGCCAAACATCTGGTCGGAATGGCACGAAAACTCATCGACGAATACCAAGGCATATTTCCCGAGGAGGTCGATGAACTGGTTAAATTGCCTGGGGTGGGTCGCAAAACTGCCAGTGTAATTGCTTCCGTGATTTTCAATAAACCTGCTATGGCCGTCGATACGCATGTTTTTAGGGTGGCTGCCCGTATTGGACTGTCTGTCAGATCGAAAACACCCCTTGAGACTGAGAAGCAATTGATCGCCAATATCCCGGAAGAGATGATTCCGATAGCACACCACTGGCTGATATTGCATGGGAGATATGTTTGTGTTGCCCGAAAACCAAAATGCGAAGCTTGTGGACTACAGCCATTTTGCGCCTATTATTCAGCGCTTAAATTAATCGTTGTTTAAAACAAGTAAAAATAACCAATTGCATTTGTTTTTTGTTCATTCTTTGTACTTTTGTAGCCAACATTGAAAGTGTGATCAATTAATTATAAACAAAATTTAAGTTCGTTATGGCTTACAAAATTTCTGATGAATGCATCGCATGCGGAACATGTATCGACGAGTGTCCGGTAGAAGCGATTACTGAAGGTGAAATCTACCTTATTGATGGTGAACTTTGCACCGATTGTGGCTCTTGTGCTGAAGTTTGCCCTACCGACGCAATTTCCCCTGAATAATCACCGGAAGATAAACACTGAAAGCCTGCTAAAGTTAGCGGGCTTTTTTTTGAATTAAAAAAATAAGGAAGAGGTATTTAGGATCATTATTAGACAGACTTATTCATTAGCCGGTTTTTTAAGCCGGTTTTCTCCATCAATCTCTGCCCGGATAAATGATGCCACTCTTATGGCGTATGATATCGAGTGTCTTCATGAGGGTAAGACTAAGTGAGTGAGGCATTACCGGGCTTTCAGTCAGATTCTTATCCATACATTTCATCGCCTCTGCAGCCTCCGGCTTTAATCCGCACTCCCTCTCAGTCCAGGTCAGTCGCAAGGGTTCAGCTAACGGCTTCTCTACTTCAAGCCACTGATCGGTTGAACTTAGTCTTCGTAACCGAAGGGTCCCATATTCGCAAAAAATGGTTGTTCCAAGTCCTGACGCTGCCACAAAAGAGGCGAAAACTGATGAAGACACACCATTTGGGTAATCAAATCTAACTGAAATACTTTGGTCGATGCCCGTTACTGCCAGCTCTGCCTGAGCGGTAACATGTTCCGGCTCTCCCAAAAAATAAAGGGTATCGAAAATGGGATAAAGTCCGATATCGAGCAGCGCCCCTCCGCCTAAAGCAGGATTCATCAATCGTTGTGAAAGATCGTAGGGCGATTTATTGAATCCATAATGAGCTTGAATTCCTTTCACCTTTCCCAATTCGCCCGAATCAATAATTTTCTTTGCCTCCTGATACGAAGGTTGATGAGGAACCATCATCGCTTCCATCATAAATACCCTGTTCTCCCGTGCGCATTCCAACATACTTTCAACCTCTTTGGCGTTCAGTGACAGTGCCTTTTCACACAATACCGGTTTGCGATGGTTCAGACAGAGCAGCGCCTGTTCGGCATGAAAAGCGTGTGGCGAAGCGATATAAATGATATCGACATCAGGGTCGGCTGCCAGATCCGAATAATTTCCATAATGGCGGGGAGCGCCAAACTCTTTGGCAAAAGCTTTAGCACGCGCTTCATCCGTCGAACCTATGGCATAGACACGCGCATTATCAAGTTGCTGCAATTCAGTTGCAAATTTTCGTGCAATCTTTCCCGGGGCAAGTATCCCCCAATTGTAAACTTTATTTGTCATGGTTCCTTTCTATTGGGAATTTATTTTTGATTTACTTGTTTTATTTATCAGATATACAATGGATTGGTGTGAGATTCCCGAATGGAGACTCAAGCCGATTTCGCAAGTCCTGCTTGTCGAATAACCATTTTTAATCCCTCGTGGCAACTGATTTTTCAGATCACTCAAGCCATGCTTGTTAAGTTCAGGAAACGAAAATCCGCGGTCGCCGGCAAATCCGCAGCAATTGGTTTCGGGAACAATCACTTTAACAGCACACTTTTTGGCCAGTTCAATCAGTTTTTCATCTAATCCCATTTTTTTCATACTGCAAACAGGAAAAACGGTAATGACTTCATTGATTGGGACGATTTCCAGATAGGGCAGGAGATAATCGGTAATAAATTCCACAGGCTCAAGAAGATTTAATTGCGGACCCATATTTTCTTTCATCGTAAACAGGCAAGGACTCATATCGCATACCACCGGATATTTTCCGTTTTCGCTAGCCTTAATCAGTGCAACTTCCAATTCTTTGGATTTTTTAGTGCCGGCTTCTGAATAACCTTTACTTGAGAAGGCCATTCCGCAACATAGCTTGTTGATGTTTTCAGGATAAATAATTTCATAGCCACCCTTGTGCAGCAGCTCAACCATTGTTTCGGAAAGTTGTTTCTCATTCCGGTACTCTTTCGAAACACCCATTGCACGGTTGATACACGAAGGGAAATACACAACTTTTCGCCCTTGGGATGTGGTTAATAATGGTCTGTCTACAATTTTTCCGGCACCTAAAGGCATATAGGCGTTCCAAAGCGGAATCCTGTTTCCTGAAACTTTTCTTAATGCTCCTGAAATAAATTCCATGAGTGAAGTTCCCAAAATTGAATGAAAAAACCCAACAATTGAAAGTGCGACTCTCGCCATAGCTGTGATCCCCGCCATTCGGTCCGCAATCCAGACCGCCCGCTTTTGTCCGGAACCAATCTCTTCAGTTCGCAGCGTTTTGATCAATTTGCCTGTATCTATCTTAACCGGGCAACTAGTGGCGCATAGTCCGTCTGTTGCACATGTTTCATTACCGCCGTATTTAAAAAGCTTTCTCAAGGCGGCTAATATGTGAGGTTCGTGGCCGGTTTTAGCAAGTCTGGATATTTCGCGGTAAGCGACAATCCGTTGGCGTGGGGTAAGGGTTAATTCAGCCGATACGCAGGTTGGTTCGCAGAATCCGCATTCGATACATTTATCGATTTTTTCGTTGGCTGCCGGGATCGGTTTTAAATTTTTAAGATGTACTTCCGGATCGTCATTTAAAATCACACCGGGGTTGAGCAGATTCAAGGGATCGAATATTTGCTTGATTTGTTTCATAAGCCGGTAGGCCTCTTCGCCCCATTCAAGCGCTACAAACGGTGCCATGTTGCGGCCCGTACCATGTTCCGCCTTCAGTGAACCATCGTATTTTACAATCACCAATTCAGTTACCTCCGCCATAAATTGGCGATAACGGTCGATTTCCTGTTGCGAACTAAAATCCTGTGTAAAAACGAAATGAAGGTTTCCTTCGAGCGCGTGACCAAAAATAACCGCTTCGTTATAGCTCCATTTCTTAAAAAGGCGCTGTAAATCGAGCGTCGCTTCTGCTAGTCGCATAACCGGAAAGGCCACATCTTCAATAATTACGGTAGTCCCTGTTTTTCGCATCGCGCCAACAGAAGGGAAGAGTCCCTTGCGTATTTTCCATAGCTGATCATATTCTGAAGGGACAGCAGTAAATTGTGCCGGGATTTCTGAAGGTATCGCCTGAATGAAGCCGAGAATAACAGAAATTTGTTGCCCAATTTCCTTCTCCTGCATGGCACGGGTTTCAACCAGGATCGCACAGGCATTTGAGCTCAGCGCTTTTAGGTGCTCCGGCATACCTTCCTGATTTTCGACCGACCGTAACCCGGCTCTGTCGATCAGTTCAACTGCAGAAACAGGTGCTGATTTAAGAAGTGCAACGGCATTGCAAGCCTCCGTAATATTTGGAAAGATCATCAGTGAACTCGCTCTGAAAGGATGTTCTGTCACTGTTTTATAGGTTAATTCAGCAATAAAACCAAGCGTTCCTTCCGAGCCAATCATCAGATGTTCAATGATATCAAAAGGATCTGAATAATCAATGAGTGCATTCAGGCTATATCCCGTCGTATTCTTCATTTTGAATTTATGGGCGATACGGTCGGCCAGAGGCTTATTGACTTTGACAGTTGCACCCATTTCGGTGATATCCATAACCATTTTGGGATGGGTACTCCTGAATTGTTCTTTACTGACAGGATCGGCCGTATCAAGCAGCGTGCCATCGGCAAAGATAATACGCATGCTGTCGAGCGTTTTATAGGAGTTTTCGGCTGTGCCGCAACACATGCCACTGGCGTTGTTCGCAGCAATTCCACCGATCATGGCCGCATTGACCGATGCAGGATCCGGCCCAATTTTTCGTCCGTAAGGAGCCAGAAGTGAATTTACCCGTCCTCCTGTGAGTCCGGGTTGAAGCGTGATTTTCAGACCTCCATCGGTGATCTGGTATTTCTTCCAGTGATTTCCGGCAACGATAAGTACCGAATCCGAAATAGCCTGACCTGATAAGCTTGTGCCTGCAGCACGAAATGTTACAGGGATCAAAAGTTTTGATGTTTTCTGCAGGATCAGCGAAACTTCCTGTTCATCTTTTGCCTTGACGACTATTTTGGGGATAAGCCTGTAGAAGCTGGCATCGGTTCCAAATGCAAGGGTGTTCAGCGGATCATGAAAAATTCTGCCGGCGTCGATGGTTTCAGTCAGTTGCTGATATAGTATTTTATATTTTCCTGCCAGCATACTTAAGCATATCAAGTAATTCGTTTAGCAGTAAAATTAGGAAAATTAACCTAACAAGCAAAGAGGGTATCTCAGATTTTGAGACACCCTCTTTGGGGAGATATATTATTTCATCCTATCGCTAACTCAGTTTGAAGCTTTGTCAGTAATAGGATATATAACTAATTTTCATATTGATAAAGAACCGTTGATAAGTAACGTTCTCCTGTATCAGGCAAGATAACAACGATCTTTTTTCCTTTGTTTTCTGGTCTTTTAGCTACTTCAAGAGCTGCAAAAGCTGCTGCTCCGCAAGATATTCCAACCAGTAGTCCTTCGGTTCGGGCCAATTGGCGACTTGTTTCAATTGCCTGATCATTACTAACTTTAATTATTTCATCAATAATTGATACATTCAGAACATCGGGTACGAAACCTGCTCCAATGCCTTGTATTTTGTGAGGACCCGGATTTCCACCAGATAGGACCGGTGAGTCTGTTGGTTCAACTGCAATAATCTGAACCCATGGTTTTCTTGCCTTCAGGACTTCGCCAACGCCGGTTATCGTCCCTCCGGTTCCAACTCCGGAAATGAAAATATCAACATCACCGTCGGTATCATTCCAAATCTCTTGAGCGGTAGTTTTACGGTGAATCTCAGGATTAGCCAGATTTTTGAATTGCTGTGGCAGGAAAGAGTTAGGTGTTGTTTCAGCAAGTTCTGTCGCGTGTCGTATTGCACCCTTCATTCCTTCGCTCCCCGGAGTCAGAATCAGCTCAGCTCCAAGAGCTTTCAATAAATTTCTGCGCTCAATACTCATCGTTTCGGGCATAGCAAGAATTAGCCTGTATCCTTTTGCTGCAGCAATAAATGCCAGTGCAATACCGGTATTACCGCTTGTCGGCTCAATTATAACGGAGTCTTTATTTAGCAAACCAGCTTTTTCAGCTGCATCAATCATTGCAAACCCAATTCGGTCTTTTACGCTTCCTGCCGGATTGAAATATTCCAGTTTGGCAATGATAGTGGCTTCCAGATTATTTTTCCGGTTAAAGTTGGACAGTTCTAGTAATGGGGTATTTCCAATTAAATCGACGAGACTTGCTGCAATTTTTGACATATGTTTTTTTATTTATTGACGATTCAAAATTGCAGAATACGATTTAAGGCCGCAATCCCATAATACGGGTATTTAATCTACCTACATTTAGGTATTTTTGTGCTTAATATTCTCCGGAATTCGAATTAAGATTCAAATTTCTACCATTGTATTTATTTTTCCAAAACATTACAGCGATAATATTATGCAAATCCGACCTGTCCGGCCATCAGATAATCCCTTACTGGCAAAAATTATTCGGCAAACGCTTACCGAATTTGGCGCCGATCATCCTGGCACCGTCTATTACGACCAAACGACAGATGCACTCTACGAATTATTTCAAAAAGAGAGGTCTGCTTATTATGTATTAGAAACGGATGATGGAAAAGTTGTTGGGGGGGGAGGAATCTATCCTACGGGCGAATTGCCTGAGGATACCTGCGAATTGGTAAAAATGTATTTGCTGCCCGAAGTGAGAGGGCAGGGCTGGGGAAGGTCAATCATTGAGAAATGCCTGCAAAATGCCTTGGAATTTGGCTTTGAAAACGTGTACATCGAATCGATGCCAGAGCTAAAATTGGCATTAAATATTTACGAAAAATTTGGATTCGAATACCTTAATGCCCCACTTGGCAATAGTGGCCATTTTGGCTGTGAATTGTGGATGGTTAAAAGATTGATTGTTCAATCATCTTAATATTAGATGAATAGTCTGATTTATATGTAATATTCAATGTTGTTGATCCACCCGGATTTGATGGCAAGCATAATCAATTCCGAAGAGTTTGAAACCTCTACTTTTCTGAAGATATTCTTACGATGGGTATTAACGGTATGGTGACTGATGTTTTTCCTTGAAGCGATTTCTTTAGTAGTGAGTCCGTCTGCAATTAATTTTACAATCTCAATCTCCGAGGGAGTCAGTGTTTTAGAATCCTCGGCCGGAGATCTGTTCTCCCCAAGATCGATCAAAAGGTCCAGTATTTCGTCGGAATAATATTTTTTTCCTTTTAATGAAGATTCAATTGCATTAAGAACCTCCTCCTTACCTGACATTTTATAAATAATATTTTTGATTCCCATTTTTGTCAATTCGGAAATCTCAAATTTACTGATGGTATTGGCAATAATGAGTATCGACATTTTAGGATACTTCACCCTGATACTTTTAAGGTCATCAATATCGTTGTAATTGATATTTGCTATATCAGTGATTAATAAATCATTATGTGATTTTGTCAGAAGATGGTGAAGATTATTTTGTGTAGTTGCAATGCCTGTTAGCAAATATCTTTGATCTGCTGTAATCAGACACCTCAGCGCTTCAACCACCAAAAACTGGGTATCAGCAATTACTATTTTATAAATCGTATCCATGCTTAATTTATAAATGCTTTACACCATTTGCTGATTGATGTATTATCAATCTTAAGTTGTTGAAATAAAATAATGTCGTATTATTTTTCAATCAATTCATTAAATCCTGGTCATTAGTGAATGTTGAATATTACGTTGCGGTGCTTTGCACCTTAAGAATCGTGCTTAATATCATTATTTCTACAAATATTTCGCAGCTCTGCTGCTTTCCTGTTTTACTAAGGTGCAGAGCACCGCGATATTTGTAGCTGATTAATCGTCTTAGACCAAAAGGTGCAAAGCACCGAAATATTTATTTAATAATTCAGTAATTATCAGAGATCATTTTCAAATAAAATGAAAATCAAAAA